>NZ_JBJKOP010000032.1:0-274682 GCF_046707225.1 Caproicibacter sp.
ATATTGATCAGGCCTGCGCCCTGCCGATTGTCGCTCCTCCCCACAGGGAGGCGATCCGTTCCGGACCGATGCCCACGCTGTCGTCGGTCACTTCAAAGCGCACCCGGTTTTCCTCTGCGCGAATCACAAGGCGCACCGTTCCGCCCTCTTTCTTTGGCTGTACGCCGTGCCGCACCGCGTTTTCCACCAGCGGCTGCAGAACCAGTCGGGGGAGCTGCATTTCAGGCAGCTCCTCCGCTTCCAACGAAAAACGGACGCGTTCGCCGAAGCGCGTCTGTACGATGCGGATATAGGTTTCCGCGGCTTCCACTTCCTGTGAAGGCGGAGCCCGCGGGTAATTCACCACACGGCAACAGTTTTTCAGATATTCGCTGAGATCCACCACCAGCTCCCGGTCCTTTTCGTTGTCCCGGGAGATCATCGAAGCGATGACGCCGAGCGTATTGTTGATAAAATGCGGGCTGATCTGTGCTTGTAAAAACAGAAGCTCATTTTCTTGGGCCTCCCGGCGGGCGTCCTCCGCCAGCACCTTAAGATGATTCTGATTTTCTATGTATACAGTGACGTCCCGGATGGAAAGAAGGGTCCCAATCCTTGTTCCCGTTTCAGAAGAAACAGGGGTCAGCTGCGCGGAACAGTACCGCTTCTCCCCGTCGCCGCAGCGCTGGAATTTCCGTTTCCGGATTTTTCGGGGAGAGGCGGCAGCGCCGCGCTCTCCGCCGGAAAAGCTTTCATGGCGAAAGGCAGGAACCGGAAATTGTAAATTTTTTGTAAACATTCAAAAAAATCTATCTCGGGGACACAAAAAGGACTCATTTGTTAGAATCCTGTCAGAGGCCTCTGTTATAATGCTGGGTATAAAGCTGTAAGTGGTTCATTACTTGGTATTATAAGGAGAGAAGAACAATATGAGAAGAAATCCGATCGGCCGAAAAGCACTTTCTTTCTTGTTGAGTTTCGCGATGATCCAGAGCGTTTTCGGGGTGGACACGGCGGGAGCGTTTGCCGCGGTAAACGACAGCGGCGTCAAAAACAGCGGCTTCAGCGCAATGCGGAATGCTGCTCCGGTCACATTGTACCTTGACAGCGGCGATATTGTCATTACAGAGACCGGGTACTCCGTGAACAACGGGACTGAGGTTCTCTGCACCGGCGGCTACGAGATTACGCAGAGCGGCAGCGGTGATGTCAGCCACAGGATCACTGTCCGGAGCGGCAATCAGGACATTACCCTGCAAGGCGCGCACGCGAAGCCCGCCGACGGCGCGGCTTTTGAAATAGAAAACGGCGCGGAAGCCGACATTACGCTTGCAGGCAGCAATTCGCTGGATTCAAGCGTGAGCAGCGACTTCTGCGCCGGGCTTTCGGTCAACGAGGGCAGCACGGTGCGTATCTCGGGAACCGGTTCTCTGACGGCAACCGGCCAACCGTTATACGGCGCGGGCATCGGCGGAAATAATGGCCAAAGCTGCGGCACGGTCGAAATTTCCGGCGGCACGGTCACGGCAACCGGCGGCGACGGCGGCGCGGGCATCGGCGGCGGCTTTAGCGGCTCCGGCGGCAGCATTACGATCAGCGGCGGTACGGTCAAGGCAACCGGAGGTGATGACGGCGCGGGCATTGGCGGCGGCTATCGCGGCAGCGGCGGCAGCATTACGATCAGCGGCGGTTCGGTCAAGGCAACCGGAGGTGATGACGGCGCGGGCATTGGCGGGGGCAAGGGCGGCGACGGCGGCACCATCACGATCAGCGGCGGTACGGTCACGGCGAACGGAGGCCCGGGCGGTGCGGGTATTGGCGGGGGCACAAACGGCAGCGGCGGCAGCATTACCGTCCGCGGCGGTACGGTCACGGCAGCCGGTGGTGTTTATGGTTCTGGCATCGGCGGCGGTTATCTTGGAAATGGCGGTGCCGTTACCATTTCGGGTGCGGACACGCATGTGACTGCCAAAGGGCAGGATGACGGCGAGGACATCGGTTCCGGCTATCGCAGCAATGACGGAGGCAGCCTCAAGGTTTCGGACGGCGCAACCGCGGCGATGCTTAACAGCAGCCCTTCCTTGAACACAAACGCAAGCACGGCTTATACAGACTGTCAAATCATTACCGGCAGCACCGAAACAAAATATGATAAGGACGGAAACGTTTCCTCAACCCGGCCGGTGCTGTACCTTGACAGCGGCGATATTGTCATTATGGAGACCGGGTACTCCGTGGACGGCGGGGATGAGGTTCTCTACACCGGCGGCTACGTGATTACGCAGCGCGGCAGCGATAATGTCAAGCACAGTATCACTGTCCAGGGCGGCAAGCAAAACATTACCCTGCAAGACGTGCGCGCGCAGCCTGACAGTAGCTTTGCGGCCTTTGAGGCGGAAGTCGGAGCGGAAGCCGACATTACGCTTGCAGGCAGCAATTCGCTGGATTCAAGCGGCAGCAACTTCTGCGCCGGACTTGCGGTCAACGCAGGCAGCACGGTGCGTATCTCCGGAACCGGTTCTCTGACGGCAACCGGTGGTTCGGGTGGAGCGGGCGTCGGTGGAAATTATGGTCAAAGCTGCGGCACGATCGAAATTTCCGGCGGCACCGTCACGGCAAACGGCAACAGCGCAGGCGGTGCGGGCATCGGCGGCGGCGCAGGTGGTGGGGGCGGCGACATTACGATCACCGGCGGCAACGTCAATGCGACCGGCAGCGCAGGCGGGGCAGGCATCGGCGGCGGCATAGGCGGCTCCGGTGGCAGCATCGTGATCGGCAGCGGCACGGTCACGGCAACCGGCAGCAACTCTGAAAACTTTGGCAGCGGCGCGGGCATCGGCGGCGGCGCAGGCGGCGACAGCGGCGGTACCATCACAGTCAGCGGCGGCACAGTCACGGCGAACGGAGGCCCGGGCGGCGCGGGTGTTGGCGGGGGCACAAGGGGCTCCGGCGGCACCGTTACGGTCAGCGGCGGCACGGTTACGGCAAGCGGCGGCAGCGGCGGAGCGGGCATCGGCGGCGGAGAGAACTTTAGCAACGGCGGCGCGGGCGGTACGGTTACCATTTCCGGTCGTGACACGCAGGTAACTGCCAAAGGGCAGAACGGCGGAGAAGACATCGGGTCCGGCAAGAATAATGATAGCGGCGGCAGCCTGACCGTGGGCGGCGGCAGTACAGTTGACGGCCCGGCGGTGGAGCTGCTTTCGGCGGGAACAAATACGGCAAACCCGGACGGCAGCCGTCCGCAGTTCATGAACTGCGTGATTCATGGCGCGGGCGCGAAGGACGCAAGCGGAAATGACCTCAGCGGCTGCTACGACGCGAACGGGAAAATCAGGCTCAGCATCTCTATGCATACGCCTGCTTCCGCAAAGATAGGCGAACCGGTCACGCTGAACGCGAGCGTCACAAAATACAATCCGGATGTTCAAAAATATCAATTCAATCCCGTGTCCCTTCCCGGAACCGTTCAGTTCACCGGGAACGGCACCCCGCTCGGTTCTCCCGCGGGGGTGACGAATGGCGCTTCACAGATCAGCTGGACGCCGGAGAACGGAAACAAAGTCTCGCTGAAAGCGGCCTATGCTCCGGCGGCAGATGACCGTTACGCTTCGGCGGAATCCGCGGCGATCGATTATACGCCGGGGAAAATAACGCCGGTTATCGGGACGGCCCCGACGGCCTCGCCGATCAACGCGGGCGAGAAGCTTTCCCTGTCCAAACTGACGGGCGGCGCCGCAGCGGCGAACGGCACGAAAATTCCCGGCACATTCGCGTGGGCGCATCCGGATATGACGGTTACGGCCTCCGGAAGCTACGAGGCGATTTTCACGCCGACGGATACGGCAACTTACAATACGGTCGGCGGCATTCTGGTAGAGCTGACGGTCGCGGCGGCACCGTCGTCCGGAAGCCATTCTTCAAGTACATCCGTTCCGACTCTTCCCTCTTCGCTGACGGATGTCCTGACAAATATGACGGTTGACCTTTCCGGCGCGCGCTTCCCGTCGTGGGTGACCGGAGTTTCGCTTTCCGCCTCGCCGTTTACGCAGGGCGGCTCTTCGGGCGCTTCCGATGCGCTGGGCGGTGCGGTCTATCGTCTTGTCATTTCGCAGACGGGCCTGAATCTCATCGGCGCCCCGTTTGTCTACAATATTCAGCTGCTCGACCAGAGCGGGAGTCCCGTCACGTATTTTACCGGCACGGTCACAGTGAGGATCCCGCTTCCCGCGGGCCTGCGCGGCACGCCGCGCGTGTTCCGCTATGAGGAGAGCGCGGGAACCTTTACCGATATGAACGCGACCGTGGAAAACGGCTTTCTCGTATTCCAAACCACCCATTTCAGCGATTACGTCGTCGCGGGTACGGGTGATTCGATCACGCTGGACACGAAAAGCTACCAGATGCCCATAAACGGACATTATCAGATCGGCGTAAAGCTGACCGGCGGCAAGGCCGCGGCGGTAAAAGTCCACTCGACAAACGATAAAACCGCGGCTGTTACAAAGCTGAAAAACGGTAATTATGAAGTTTCCGGAAAAGGCGTCGGCACGGCGTACATCATGTTCGACGTGTACGACAATAAAAACCATCTGCTGACCCACGCTTCCGTGCGTGTGGATGTGAAAACGGGAATCCGGCCGAGGGGCGACTCAACCAGGCAGATCGGCGTGTTTTAGCCGGAAGGCGAACAAAATCCCTTTATTAATGGCGGCATCTTGTTAGAATCCTGTCAGAGGTGTCTGCTATCATATGAAACAAGGAAATTATCAGGGCAGCAAACCAATTTCGCTTGAAATGCGAGGAGAGAAGAACAACATGAGCAAAAATACGGTCAGTCAAAAAGCGCTTTCTATCTTATTATGTTTCACGATGATCCTGAGCGTTTTCGGGGTGGACACGGCGGGTGCCTCGGCCGCGGTAAACGACAGCGGAGTCAAAAACAGCGGCATCGGCGCAATGCGGAACGGCGCTCCCGTCACGCTGTACCTTGACAGCGGCGACATCGTCATTACAGAGACCGGGTACTCCGTGGGCGGCGGGACTGAGGTTGCCTGCACCGGCGGCTACGTGATTACGCAGGATGGAAATGGCGACGTCCAGCACACCATTACTATTAAAAGCGGCACGCAGGACATCACGGTTGAAAATATTAACATCAACGTTTCGGGAACAAGCAACGCCTGCGCGTTTTCCATTGAAAAGGGCGCGGCGGTGTACCTGACGCTGGAAGGAAATAACACGCTGAAAAGCGGCGATTATTGTGCCGGACTGCAAGTACCTGGCGACGCGATCGCCCCGGCAGACACAACGAAAAACGCTTCGCTAACCGTTACGGACGCAAGCACCGGCTCGCTGAACGCCACCGGCGGCCGCTACGGCGCAGGCATTGGCGGCGGCTACGGTGGAAGAACCGGCGGCGCAGGCGGCGCCATCACTGTCACCGGCGGTACCGTCACGGCGACCGGCAATTACGGCGCGGGGATCGGCGGCGGCTATAACGACGCGGGCGGCACCATCACTGTCACCGGCGGTACCGTCACGGCAACCGGCAATTACGCCGCGGGGATCGGCGGCGGCTGGGCTGGCGGCTGGGATTTCTCAGACTGCAGCGTCACAATCAGCGGTGGTAGCGTCACGGCGATCGGCGGCACCGGCGGCGCGGGCATCGGCAGCAGCGGCGGCACAAACTGCGCGGGCATCGGCGTAACCATTTCCGGCGGCAGCGTCACGGCGACCGGCGGCAAAAATGCCGCGGGCATCGGTGGCGGTGAAGGCAGCATGGGCGACACTGTAAAGATTTCCGGCACAGGTACGTTTGTGACCGCCAAAGGAAATGGAGGGAAGGATATTGGTTCCGGCAACGGCAACAATAGCGGCGGCAGTCTTTCCGTTTTGGACGGCGCAACCATGACCATGCAGAATACCGATCCTAATCTGAATACGAATGCGGTCAATCCGGATTACAGAAACTGCCAAATTATTACCGGCGGCACCGAAACGAAATATGATAAGGACGGGAACGTGTCCTCAACACAGCGGATACTGCACCTTGACGACGGCAACATCGTCATTACAGGAACCGGGTACTCCGTGGGCGGCGGGACTGAGGTTGACCACACCGGCGGCTACGTGATTACGCAGAATGGAAATGGCGACGTCCATTATTCCATCACCGTGAGCAGCGGCACGCAGGACATTACACTTCAAGACGTGCACGCGAGGCCTGCTCAAGGCGCGGCCTTTGAAATAGAAAGCGGCGCGGAAGCCTACATTACGCTTGCAGGCAGCAATTCGCTCGACACAAGCGGAAGCTCCAGTCATCGTGCTGGTCTTGCGGTAAACGCTGGCAACACGGTGCATATTTCGGGAAGCGGCTCCCTGACGGCAGCCGGCGGGGACACCAGCGCGGGCATCGGCGGAAATAATGGCCAAAGCTGCGGCACGGTCGAAATATCCGGCGGCACGGTCACGGCGACCGGCGGCGTCGACGGCGCGGGCATCGGCGGCGGCAGCAACGGCTCCGGTGGCAACATTACGATTTCCGGAGGCACCGTCATAGCAAACGGTGTCAACCAGGGTGCGGGCATCGGCGGCGGCATCAGCGGCTCCGGCGGCACCATCACGATTTCCGGCGGCACGGTCACGGCGACCGGCGGCAGCGTCACGGCAAACGGATGTTTAGGCGGCGCAGGTATCGGCGGCGGTTTTTGTGGCTCGAGCGGCACCGTGACCATTTCCGGCGCGGACACGCTGGTGACTGCCAAAGGGCAGGGCGGTGGCAGGGACATTGGTTCCGGCGACAACAACAACACCGGCGGCACTTTGACCGTGGGTGACAGCAATACTGCGGAACCGCTTCCCAACGTGGAACTGCTTTCAGCGGGAACGAACGCGGCTAATCCGGGCACCAGCCGTCCGCAGTTCATGAACTGCGTGATTCAGGGCACGGGCGCGAAAGACGCAAGCGGCAATGATATCAGCGGTTGCTACGACAAAAACGGAAAATTATGGTTGGATATTACCATGCAGACGCCCTCTGCCGTAAAAGTCGGCGAATCGGTTGCGCTGAACGCAAGCGTAAAAAGACATTATTTCAACGACACGGTGACACTTCCGGGAACCGTTCAATTCACCGGGGGGGGCAATTTGTTTGGATCCTCCCCGGTGACGCTTGGCGCGGCGCAGATCAGCTGGACGCCGGCGAACGGAAACAAAGTCTCGCTGAAAGCGGCCTATGTTCCGGCAACAGATGACCGATATGCTTCGGCGGAATCCGCGGCGATCGAGTATACGCCGGTAAAAATAACGCCGGTTATCGGGACGGCCCCGACGGCCTCGCCGGTCAAAGCGGGCGAGAAGCTTTCCGCGTCCAAACTGACGGGCGGAACCGCGGCGGCGAACGGCAAGCAAATTCCCGGCGCGTTCTCATGGGCGCATCCGGATACGGCGGTTACGGCCTCCGGAAGCTACGAGGCGATTTTCACGCCGACGGATACGGCAACTTACAATACGGTCAACGGCATTCCGGTAGCGGTGACGGTCGCGGCGGCACCGTCATCCGGAAGCCATTCCTCAAGTACTTCCGCTCCTTCTCTTCCCTCTTCGCTGACGGACGCCACGACGCATATCACCGTTGACCTTTCGGGCGCAACCTTCCCGTCGTGGGTGACCGGAGTTTCGCTTTCCGCCTCGCCGTTTACGCAGGGCGGCTCTTCGGGCGCTTCCGATGCGCAGGGCGGTGCGGTTTATCGTCTTGTTATTTCACAGACGGGCCTGAATCTCATCGGTTCCCCGTTTGTCTACAATATTCAGCTGCTCGATCAGAGCGGGAGTCCCGTCACGTATTTTACCGGCACGGTCACAGTGAGGATTCCGCTTCCCGCGGGCCTGCGCGGCACGCCGCGCGTATTCCGGTACGAATCAGACGGTACGCTGACAGACATGAACGCGGCCGTGGAAAACGGCTTTCTCGTATTCCAGACCACCCATTTCAGCGATTACGTCGTCGCGGGCACGGGCGATTCGATCACGCTGGACACAAAGGATTATTCGATGCCCGTCGGCGGCAAGTACCAAATCGGCGTAAAGCTGACCGGCACGAAAGCCGCGGCGGTAAAATTCCACTCGACAAACGATAAAACCGCAACCGTTGCAAAGCTGAAAAACGGCAATTATCAAGTCACCGGAAACGGCCCCGGCACGGCATATATCATGTTCGACGTGTACGACAATAAAAACAAACTCCTGACCCACGCGTCCGTCCGTGTGGACGTGAAAACGGGAATCCGGCCGAGGGGCGACTCCACCAGGCAGATCGGCGTGTTTTAGCCGGCGCTGCGGTCGAACTCACAGGAATATGAAAGGACTTTTCAAATGGAACTTGCTTTGAAAGAATCCGTGAAAAAGCCGGACGGAACGGCGGCCGGCCGGAGCAGTCTCCGTGCTCCGGCCGCCGGGAACCCCGTGCGCCGCCCTGCCGCTGCCCGGTCTTTTCTTCAGCTCCGGCCCGAAGACGGTGAGAACGGGCGGAGCGAAGAGCGCCCGCGGCCGAACAGGACCGGCCTGCCGGACACGCTGAAAACTTCGCTGGAAAACCGCACCGGCCTTTCGCTGGACGAGGTACGGGTGCATTATAATTCCTCCCGGCCCGCGCGGTACGGCGCCCTCGCCTTTGCGAAGGGCACCGAAATCCACGTCGCGCCAGGGCAGGAGAAGAGCCTTCCGCACGAAGCGTGGCACGTCGTCCAGCAGATGCAGGGGCGCGTGACGCCCAACGCGAGAATCAACGGGGAAGCCGCGAATACCGACAGCCGTTTGGAACGGGAAGCTGAGGCATTCTATATAGGAGGTTCATCGAATCCTTCTTCAACATTAAACAACAAGGCGGCCGGAACAGTTGTCATTCAGTTCAATTTGAATGAAGCCATTAATTATCTGTTAAAGCAATGCACTGCAAATTCAAGTCTTAAAGAAAAGTTATTGAAATTTTTTAAAGATAATAAAATTGATATTGGAAAAAACACGGATATTAATGATAAAAAAGTTATAGAAGCATTAAAATTATTTTTAAAAGCCTCCTCAGATAAAAAGAAAGACACTGAAGGAAAAAAAAATGGCATGAAATTAGTGGAAATGTTGGCGCCTTTTACTATCTGCAAAGAATTTTGTACTAAATTTAATGCTCATCGGAGATTTTATAAGCTTACTCCTCCACCTTCACAAGTTGTACATGAAATCAGACCAAACCCAAAGCAAATTCCGTTGAACAGGAACATATCCAATTTGGATATGTCTGGAGATACTTCGTTTAAAGACAGTACGGATTATCTATGCAACATGCGACACTTTAGGAAAGAAATGAAATCCGGTCATATCGATAAAAACAAAGACGAATCTTACCCTCAACGTACATGCCTCATGGGTATTTATAATATAATTTTATATTATAGCTTCAGGCATAATACCGTCCTTGCACGAACAGAAAGCACATCTGCAAATCAGCCTCTTTCATGGGTCAAAGTTGCAAAAAGGCTTGATGACGATCCAGAGTTGAAAGATATAAGTGTAAAGCAAATAATTCAATCAATGTTAAAACAACTTTTCGAAAGTCCAGCAGTGCCGGAGTTATATTCTGAGACGCATGCTTTAGCTACGGCAATTATCGGATGCGATTTTACAAACGGTTTTAGAGGTCAGCAATTTTTTGCAAAACTGCTTGGCCTTTGGCTAGAAAAAAATACAAAAAAATTGACGTTCTATACTTTTTTTACAAAATATTATTTTCCTGGTTTACCAAACCACAAGCGTTATGTAACTGCCGTCAATGAAATATTAGACGATACTGCTAAAAGTGATGATGATAAGATAAGAGACATCTGTGAAAAGCTACAAAATGGAGGTGAGGTAGGAAAAAAATTGGCGGTAATTTTAGCGAAAAACAAACAAACTATGAAGGATTTTTTGATTGAGTTAAAGGAACCTAAATCACAGCCAAGTCCGGTTTCTCCATTGCCGCCTCCAATGGCTCCACAGCAAACCCCGCCGGAGGCGCTTGCAGCAGCTGGGCCGGCAGTACCCCCGCCAGTCGGCACAGACATGGCCCCGCAGGAAAAGCGGCCGGAAGCACCGCAATTTTCCCCATCACTTCCAGTGGATGAAATAAGCGAACCAAATGCCAAAAAAGCAAAAGTGGATTCACCTCAAGTTACAGTAGGTCCTAAAACGTTCCGAATGCTGGCCCCGTCTTTCTCTCCTTCAACGTCGCTGTCAGGCAAAGACGCCGCAGACATGGCTCCTCATCAAAATTTGCCGGAACCGCTGGCAGATTTTGCTGTGGAACCGTTTTCGGATGACGAAGATTCTGAAATGGAAGACGCGCAGACAAGTGCGTCGGCGGATAAATCGACAGCGAGTGAGGAACCCGAAAAGCCGAAAAAGCGCGTCGAAGGGGGCTCAGACACAGATACGGAAGATGATGAAGAGCCTCAAGGGTAAAAGCACTCACCAATTTGGTTAGGTTATAAGACCTGGAAAAGTAAGGAATCATTTGCCGGCCCCGTTTTTCCTTCTTTTTCCGCCTCATTCCTGAGCGCTTCCGTCATCAACTCATCCGTAACCCGCCCGCCCCGCGCTTTCGCGGCCATGCGGGCCAGCCGCGCGGCGGCGTGGATCGTCGCCGGGGAAAGCTCCAGTTCCCGCGCGTATGTCTTCAGGTCTAAATCGGAGCAATCCCCCGGGAACGCCTGTTTCCACAGCAGAAGCCGCTGCGCCTCGTCCGGCATGGAGAAGCGCGCCAGAACCGTAATGCGGCGCAGGAACGCCTCGTCGAAGTTTTTGAACAGATTCGTGGCCAAGAGAACCGTCCCGCCGTACTGCTCGATGCTTTGCAGCAGGTAAGACGTTTCCACGTTCGCGTAGCGGTCGTTGGAGGAGCTTACCTCCGTGCGACGGGAAAACAGCGCGTCGGCCTCGTCGAAAAACAGGATGCAGCTTCGCTCCTTCGCCGCCTCAAAGATTTCCGCCAGGCGCTTTTCCGTTTCGCCGATGTATTTGTCCAGCACGCGGGAAAGGTCGATTTTCAGCAGTTCCAGCCCTAATTTATTTGCGATGGCGGAGGCGGCCATCGTCTTTCCGGTTCCGGATGGGCCGTAAAGCAGGCCGATCACGCCCCTGTTTTCGCCGGAATCCCCCCGCTTTTCCGCTTCGCGGTTGGATTCGATGCAGCCGCAGAGCAGCTCCAGCCGATTCCTCGTTTCGTCCGTGACAATCAGATCGTCCATTTTCGCGCCGCTTTCCACATTCAGGGCGCCGGAAATCTCTTTTTCCTGCGCGCGCACCGCAAAAGCAAAGTCCCCGCCGCCGATCTTCCCGCGTCCCTCCCGGCGGCAATGCTCTTCAGCGGCAAGCCACGCGGTTTCGATCTGCCGGAAGGTCATCCGGAAGTAATCCGGCGCTTCCGACGGTTCGATTCCGTACTTCCCGCAGAAATAACTTTGCGCGGTTTCATAATCTTTTCCGTTCAGAAAGCCGGTGGTCAGATGCAAAACCGTTTTTCCCTCAATTTCCGGCGCGGGGCAGTCTTCCCGGTCGCTGAGGATCAGGCACGGAATTCCCCGGTCCGGGAGCTGCCGGAACAGAGCTTGCGCTTCTTTCGCGCAATCCGGACCATATCCGCATACGCACAGCACGCTGTTGGAAAGCACCGCGTCCAGCGCGCATTCACAGGAACGCGCGAAAAGCTCCGCTTCGTCCGGCTCTCCTCCGCATTGGTAAAACAGGCACGGGCGCTCCGTCCTTGCGGCGGCGCGGCGGGCAAGAATCCGTTTTCCGCTTCCCGCGCGGCCGGTTACATAGAGAAGAATATTTTCCCCGCGCATCATTTTTCGAAGCGCGTTTTCGGCGGATTCCAGCAATTCATTCCGAACCGGCAGAAAATCGTCGGCATGATCTTGAAACAGGCGGCGGTTCCGGCCATGCTGCACGTTCCCGTTCAGCAAAAACCGAAGCACGTTCCTTCGCGGCAGCAGCGGGGTGAACAGAAGCGGCTGAACCGCGTCGCTTCCCTTTTCCAGGCAGAACAGGTAACGCAGGGCAGAGTGTTCCGCATCGGCGGCGTTCAGACCCTCGTCGATCCTGCCTTCCGAAGAAAATTGGGAATAGACGCCGCAGGCAAAGTCGAAATTCGGCACGGGCGTTCCCGTCAGGCTCTGGACGCTGTTGCGCAGGCCGCCGTCCAATTCGCAGCACAGGGCAAGGACGACGCAGAACCACCCGCATCCCTCCAGCGCAAGCGCTTCCCTCAGCGCGGGCAAGGTCAGATACGGCTCCGAAGACTGTTCGCGTTCCCTGATTTCACGGACCGCTTCGGTGATCCGGCTCCGAACCGGTTCCGGATTGTCGGAATCCATCAGAGACACGCATTGCTTGCATATCCCTATGGCATCCATTAGGTTCTGCCAGTTAGAATGGTACCCGTCCCGTGCCGCCATAAAAAAATCCCCCTTTTGGTTTGGCTCGATCTTTGCTTTCATTATAGAAGATTCATCCGGCTATTTCAATCGACAGCTTTCCGTAAAATGCTGTTATAAAACGTAAATTTCACGAGGTAACCTATGGAGAACGAATTTTTTCTGCGAAACAGATATGAAAAGGGCATGCTTCTGACCGCCGAGGATCAGGAGCAGCAGCAGGCGTACCATGTGGAAAAGCGCAGGCTGCTGAACCGCTTGGCCATGGGGTCCGGAATCGTAAACGGCTTTTCGCTGGGAACGGACGAAGACGGAACGGTGCTGACGATCGGCGCCGGCCTCGCGCTGGATTTCGCCGGGCGTGAAATTTACCTTCCGCGGACAGTCCGAAAAAAAGCGGAGGAATTACTTCCGTCAACAGATCATCTGGAAGGATGGCTCCGTATTTATGTCCGGTACGACGAATCGGCCGTGGGCGAAGCGGCTGTTTTACCCCTGCCGGACGGAGGCCACCCCGTCATTCCGAACCGGATTCAGGAATCCCTGCAAATAGCCGCCGCGCTCGAAGTTCCGGCTGACGGCGTCGCGCTTGCGGAAGTGCGGATTGCGCCGCGGGACGGGCTGCCCGTGATCGCGGACCTGAATCCTTGCAGCCGCACGTTCCGGTCCGCTCTGTTTTCCGTGAAGGACGAAACGAAGACTGCGGCGAGCGGGGTACTGTCGGTCAACCTTGACCGCATTCCGGACGATGAAGGTGTTTTTTATTCCCGGGAGGTATCCCACGGCTTAGGGCCGGGCGCGAATATCTCCGTCACCGCAGCCGTGTTGGACGGCGAGGGGGATTCCCGCTGCGTAATCAGCGGGAATTCGGAGCTGTTCGGCTGCCCCCTGCGAACGGCGGTCAAACTGTTCCCGGAGCGCGGGAGCTTCATTGCCGCGGTGCGGCCGCATTCCGTTCGGAACGGGCTGCTGCGTCTGCGTTGGTACGCGCGGAAAATGGAGGACGGGGGAGAGACGCCTGAGGAAGAAGAGCCGATTCCAAACGAAAAAAGCAAGCCCGAAAATCAGGAAGCGGAGCCGGCTGAATCCGCTTTTCCCGAAAGCGCGGAGTTCCTTTTGAATCCATCGGTCGCGTTTTTGCGCAGAGGGCAGACCGTAAAATATACGCCGGTTTTTCACAACGGTATTTCCGGGAACGACTGCCGGTTCCGGGTTACGGATCCTGACGGAGGAACCATCGACGCGGACGGAACCTATACGGCTCCCAACCGGGCCGGCGTTTTTGAAATCGCCGCGAGCATTGACGGCTTTCCGGAAATTTCGGCAAACGCCCTTGCCTGTGTCCTCTCGGAGGAACAGACATGAAAAAACTGTTGAAAGCGCTCTGGAAAAAAATTGTTGCGTACCCGACCTCATGGAAGGATTATGTCACCGTCGGAAGATGGATGATTTATAAAAAGCTGCTGATCATCGTTTCCGTTCTGATCCCGGTTTTGGCAGTGGCGCTGATTTGCTTTTTCAGCCGCCAGCCGGCCGGCGCGGTACCCGTTTTCCGTGAATCGGATGCGAAGCTGAAGCTCTATTCGGGGCAGGCGGTCGTACTGATGAATCAGGGAAATCAGAAAATCTATGCGGGACAGGTTGCGGCTGGAAAATATTCCGGCAGCGGGCAGCTTTATTCCCCGTCGGATGGGACGCTGATTTATTCCGGCGATTTTTCCGAAGGAAAATACTCCGGTCAGGGAAGTCTGTACAACGGAAAACAGCTTCTGTATGAGGGTGGTTTCCTGAATGGGCTGTACAGCGGAAGCGGCACTCTATATTCCGGAAGCAATGTCCTTTATTCCGGTCAGTTTGCGAATGGCGCTTACGATGGAACCGGAACGCTGTACGAAGGAAAAAACATTTTGTATTCCGGACAGTTTGCTGGCGGGGCTTACAACGGAGAAGGAACCCTGTACGCAAACGGTGTCAAACGGTACGAGGGCGGGTTTAAAAATGGTCTCTACAGCGGTCAGGGTTTCCTTTACACGCAGGGCAAGCTGATTTATACCGGCAGCTTTGCGCAGGGGAAACGCGACGGGCAGGGAGTTCAGACCACGCCGGACGGCGTTAAGGTCTATGAAGGCGCCTTCCGTAACGACTGTTACGACGGAGAGGGAAAATTATATTCCGGCGGCGGCGCCCGCCTTCAGTTCGAGGGCAATTTCATTCAGGGAAAGCCCGGCCCCAGCGGTTCCATTTACAATGCGCGGGGCCAGCTCCTGTACAGCGGCGCCGTATATGAAGGCTCCGTGGATTATCTGAGCCTGCTGGGAATCCCCGTTTCCACGCTGCAGACGGAAGTGAAAGAAGTCCCCGAAATTTATTATGGGTCCGGTTTCGTCGGGTATCTTTATCCGGAACTGGGTTTCGCGTTTCTGACTAAATATAATTATTCGGCGGATGTTCCGCAGAATCCCGAACCGCCGCCGTTGTCCGGGTCGGAGAGTACGGCGTCAAATCCGCTTTCTTCCGGGGCAATAGGCGGGAAAGACACCAGCCTTTTTGCCAAGCCGGAGGATAATCTGGTAGTTAATACCCTGCTGGTTGAAGAGCGGTTCTTTTCTCTGCAAATGCCGGAAAATGAATCTCCGTCCGCTGTAAAAAACAATATTACCGGGTTCGAGGAACTGATGGAATCCCGGCTTGCGCGTATCTCATACTCCTCGTTCCGGCAGTGCTATCAGCCCAGGACCGCCGTCCGGGGAGACCATCTGTTTGAGGCGCCGGATCTTCCCGAGACAGTCGAATTCACAGGAAAAAGCTTTGATCAGAATGAAATTACGTATTTTTATCGGACCAGCGACTGCACAAAAGACGGCGTGCCGTGGGTCATCTTCTGTGAAAAAGACAAGAAAAACGGATAGGAGGAGAGCGATATGGCCGGATACGGCATTATTGCGGACATCAGCAAATATCTGCTGGACACCGTGCGAAATTCTGTCTGCCCGAATCTGATTCAAAGCCGGGAACAGGTATCGCTTGGGCCGCCGAATAACGAAAATCAGACGGCGCTGCTTTGCGTTTATCTGTACGGGATTCAGGACCATTACGATTATTTCCCGCGGGACGCGGCGTCTCTGATGCAGTCCTCGTCCCGGAAAACGGCAAAAGCACTTTCCCTTCAGTACATCCTGTTTTTCAGCCGACACGCACAGGTGCCGCTGGACGCTCTGACCGGGCACCGAGTGTTCGGCAGGCTGATCCAGCAATTCTCCGTCGGCCCGACGATCGATATTGCCGGGATCCACGCGGAAGCGGACAGCGGTGACCTTCCCGTGGAGATAGCGTTTTCCAAGTTTGACGATCACCGGCGTCAGGAGCTTTGGAACAGCCTTTCCGAGCCGCTCCGCCCCGCGATTTATCTGGAAATCGGTCCGGTCCTTCTTTCGGGAGAATTGGAAAGCCTGAATCGCGTCGGTGAGTTCAGCGGGAAAGTGGGTGAAATATGAAGCTTCACTTCTCTTTTGCATTGGTGCTGCACCGTCCGTTTGATTCCGCCCCTCCGGAATCAGAGCCGGAATTTCGGATGGACGGGCGCGTCCTGAATCCGTTTCCGAAACCGGGCGGAATTTATGTTTTCGTCAATCAGCCTCCCGGCCCGGTTTCCGTTCTATGCCCCGGCTACCGGACTGTCGTTGCGGACATCTGTTCCGGACAGATCAAGCATATCTGCCTTGATCCGACCGGACGGTATGATCCTCCGCCGGGATGGCAATTAAGAACTGTGAAAACCGTTCCCGGCCACACCTGTTGGATTCGTGACTCATCTTGCGAAATACGGTTACTTACATATGAACGGGAAAAGCAAACGGCGCGTTTATATGCCCGCCCCGGATTTGTCGGGGGAAGCCTTCTCTTTTCCCGTGATAACGTGAGGGAGCAGGCCTTCATCTTGGAAAAACAGCCGCCCAACCTTTATTTTCTCAGTAATCTGAAGGAGGATTATGCCGGCGGGAAAGCCTGCAGAATTTATCCCGGAAAGGCCGACGACAGCGGGGACTGCCGCCTGATTATTCCACAGAGCTTGGAGTTTTCCGATGCGTTGGTAGAGGAGGGGTAAGATGGGGTTTGGGGTTGTGAACGGCGCGCTGCTGCAGTGCGCTTTCGGCATGACGCCGTCCGTACTGACGGTTTTGCCGGAAAGCCGCGTCTTCTGCGGCGGCATGCCCGCGGCAAATATCATGGACTATCAGCCTTTCGTCAACATTTGTCCGTTCGGGATGTGCACCTGCCCCGCTAACCCGGCGGTGGCCGCGGCGACGGCAGCGGCTTTGGGGGTTCCCACTCCGGCGCCCTGCATGCCGGTCCTGCTTTCCCCGTGGATGCCCGGGAATCCCGCTCTTTTGATCGGGGGGATGTATCCGGCGCTGACCCAGGAAAGCAAACTGATTTGTTCCTACGGTGGAATCATCACCATCAACACGGCGGGTCAATTTTCCGCTGAATATTAATTTCAAAAATTGAAAGGAGAGAGCTTTG
This sequence comes from Caproicibacter sp., assembly GCF_046707225.1. Taxonomy (NCBI): domain Bacteria; kingdom Bacillati; phylum Bacillota; class Clostridia; order Eubacteriales; family Acutalibacteraceae; genus Caproicibacter; species Caproicibacter sp. Next base: position 16,974 of record NZ_JBJKOP010000032.1, read on the forward strand.
CGGGAAGTGACCCCGTTAAAGACAAAAAGCAATGGCTGAATATTTATCACCGGGAGTCTATGTGGAAGAATTCGATTCGGGAATCAAACCGATGGATGGGGTCAGCACCAGCACGGCGGGCTTTGTGGGCATGACCGCCAGGGGGCCGCTGACCGGCGTCCCGCAGTTTGTGGGAAGCTTCGCGGAATTCCAGCGCGTTTTCGGCGGATACCTGCCGAAAGAAATCTATGGGCAGCGCCGCTTTTTGCCTATGGCGGTGGAGCAGTTCTTCGCAAACGGCGGTTCGCGGTGCTTTGTGATGCGCCTGCTGGACGGAAGCGGCGCGCAGGCTTCCGCGGCCGATCTCGGCGCTCTGAAAATTACCGCTTCAAGCGTCGGGGCCTGGGGCGATTCCATCCGGGCGGCCTGCAAGAAAAGCCCCGTGAACGACAAACTCTGCAATCTGCTCGTATCAAGCCCCGAGTTTGAAGAATCCTACGAAAATGTCTCCCTGGACCCGAAATCGGACGGGTATCTCGTCCGGCTGCTGGAAAAATCGCTTCTCGTTCGGGCGGAGTACACCCCGGCGGAAGAGGTGCCCGATCTGTATTCTCTCTTTCCGGGCAGTGAAGAGGACAAGAAAAACGGGAATTGGGCGACCGTGGCATTAACCGGCGGGTGCGACTGCGCAGAGGGAGAAAATCCCGCGGAAAAAATCAATGCGGCTGTTTTGAAGGGGACGGACGGCGGCCCGAACCGCCGCAGCGGACTCTGTGCCATGAAAGATGTTACGGAGGTCAGCATTGTGGTCTGTCCGGGAGTGACCGACCCGGCGGAGGTACAGGAGATTGTGACGCACTGCGCGGAAATGGAAAACCGCGTCTGCATTCTGGATATGCCGTCCGGCATGAATCAAGTGACCGACCTGCAGCAGTACCGCGCACAGTTTGACAGTTCCTTTGCAGCGATGTACCACCCATGGGTTCAGGTTTTTGAAACGCTGGAAAAGAAGTCGGTCTATATGCCGCCCTCCGGGACCATGGCGGGTGTTTACGCGCGCACCGATACGGAACGTGGGGTTCACAAGGCACCCGCCAACGAGGTCCTTCGGAACTGCACCGGGCTGGAAACAGTATTCGGAAAACCGGAGCAGGACATGCTGAATCCGGTCGGGGTCAACCTGATCAGGAATATTCAGGGCCTTGGCATCCGTGTATGGGGTGCTCGGACCTGCTCCAGCGATCCAAGCTGGAAATACGTCAGCGTGCGCAGACTGTTTATCTATATTGAGGAGACGATACGCCGGAATACGGGCTGGGCCGTGTTTGAACCGAACGATCAGCTCCTTTGGACTAAAGTGCGGGGCAGCATCGCCTCCTTCCTCGGCACACTCTGGCGAAACGGCGCGCTGATGGGGGCGACGGAAGCGGAGGCTTACTTCGTCAATATCGGAAAAGGCAGCACCATGACGCAGGACGATATCCTGAACGGCAGGCTGGTCTGTGTGATCGGCGTGGCGCCTGTGCGCCCGGCTGAATTTGTCATCTTCCGAATCACTCAGATTATGGAACAGAATGGTTAAAGGGGGAATGAAGAATGGCGTATCCGTTTAAAAAGTATAACTACGCCGTGCTGATCGACGGCTTTAAGCAGGCCGGGTTTTCCGAAGTCAGCGCCGCGGATGTCGAGGTACAGCATATCGAGTACCGGGAGGGAAACCAGAAAACCATGTCGTTGCAGATGATTCCCGGTATGGTGAAGTACTCCAATGTAACACTGAAATGGGGCTCTTCGGACAGCAAGGAATTTTCCGACTGGATCGCAAAGACAGCGGGCGGCGACGTAACGCAGAAAAAGGTTACCATACAGCTGATGGACGAAAAGAACTCCACGGTTAAAGCGGAGTGGACGCTTGAGAACGCCTGGCCGACCAAATACACGGCGCCGGATTTCAAGGCGTCGCAAAATGAAAACGCGTACGAAAGCGTTGAGCTCTGCCATGAAGGGCTGAGTCGCACAAAGTAAGGAGTGACCGAATATGTCTCTGATGACGGAATACGAATTTACGCTGCCGGACGGATATGTGGACGAGTCCGGAACCCTTCACCGGGACGGCGTGATGCGCCTTGCCACGGCGGCGGACGAAATTCTGCCCATGAAGGATTACCGCGTGCAGCAGAACCCGTCTTACCTGACCATTCTGATCCTCAGCAGGGTTATTGTCCGGCTGGGTACCCTGAAGGAGGTCGGCACCGACGTGGTGGAGCGCCTTTTCGCGCGGGACCTAGCCTTCCTGAACGATATGTATCAGCGCCTGAACGGGCTGGAAGACCGGACGGTTTCCGCGGTATGCCCGCAGTGCGGAGAAAAGTTTGAGATACCGCTAAATTTTACACGGGAGGAATAAGCGTTTACCCGGAACGGGAGCTATACCGGGAGATTACGTTTATCGCCTACTACCTGCACTGGACGGCCGACGAAATTCTGGCTCTGCCCCACGAGGAACGGCGCCGCTTCTGCCGTGAGGTCTCCGACCTTCACGACAGTATGGCGGGACGCCCGAAAAATCCTTTTGAAGTCAACTGAATGGAGTGGGGGAAACGATGGGAAAAACATTGACCGACCGACTTTTACTCGGCTTTAATTTTATCGTAGACACGGAATCGGGAATTTTTCGCGCGTCCAAAGTCAGCAGCATTGAGCAATCGCTCAATCTGGAGGCTATTCCGGAAGGCGGCGTGAACGGCTATGCCCACGCGCTGATTCGGCCTCAAAGCGAACTGAAAAAGCTGATTTTTGAAAGGGGCTGCTGCGAAGAATACCTGGACCGAAAAATGAGCCGCCTGCTTGGGGTAAGGCAGCAGCAGCCCATGACCATCTGTATCTACGACCGCTCTCAGACCAATATTCTCAAGACATACCGTGTGAACGGCTGGATGGTCAGCAAATGGAAGGTTTCCGACCTTGACGCGGCCGGCGGCGGCATCCTTCTGGAAACGGTCGAAGTGGTCTATGATACGCTCACGTGTGAGGATTCTGAATGAAACAGAATATTCTGGTGATCAAGTCGGGCGCGATTGCCCTGCGGAAGCCGCTGATTCAGCCGCTTTTCTGCCGCGTGGGAAAAAATTTCAGCGGAGCCCGTATGTCCTTGCTGAATCCCGCGCGGGGGCCCGAATCCCATATCCAAAGAGTTACAACCAATATTACGAATAACCTGAAAACCGTCAATCATATTTCCGTCAGGGTAATGATCCGGCAAAATGCCCGGATGAAAGAAAACCGGGCGGGCGCAGTTTGGGGCAGCGTCGGTGCCGCGGCCCAAGCGATCATCGACGGCGCTTTGCAGCGAGAAATCGACCGGGAGCTCACGCTGATGGAACGCGGGGAAAACATCGGTTCCAACCAGAGGCGGCTGAATCGGATGAGGGCATATCTGAATGCGAAGCCGTACCATGTGGTCCGGAACTTTTACGCCGTTCACATGCACAATCCGACCCATGCGGAATCGGCTTCGGCAACTGCGGGGGAACCGTTTTATACGGATATCGTCCGGGAAAAATCCGTTCGGGATACCCGCTCGGTCAGTGAGATCCATCTGAACGCGGAAAGCGCTGCGCAGCCGCAGCCGGACGGCTGCCGGGGTGTGGACGCGAAAAAAATTGCCGGGCAGATTCTGGAGCAGGTGGAAAAGCGTATGCGGCTGGATCAGGAACGAAGGGGCATTTGGCCCTAGATCGGAAAAATGGAATTTAGGACAAAGGGGGCGCTGCCGTGGAGAAGGCCGTTATCGCGGCGTATAATCTGACGAGCAGAAAAGTTCAAGGCGATTTCCAAAGCGTGCAATTCAACCCAAATACTTATTCCGTTTCGCGGACAAATACGTTTCAGAAGAACTCAAGTCTAACTTACGGGCGGATGGCCGACGACGCGTTCCTGAAAAGCGAGCCTGCGACTCTGTCGGTCGAGCTGTTGTTTGACACGTTCGTATATGAAGCGGCGGAATCTTCCCAGAAAGACGTTCGCGACCAATACCGGCTTCTGCGCGGTTTTACAAAGATTGAACCCGATTTGCATTCGCCCCCACACGTTCGTTTCTCATGGGGGAAGGTTTCCTTTGTCGGCGACATTTTGTCCATACAGGAAACATTTACCATGTTCGCCGGAAACGGGATTCCGGTTCGTGCAAAGGTGGCGCTGAGCATTCAGGGCTGCTACGATGAAGATCTCGCCGTCAGTTCCAACAACTCTCCGGACAGGACGCGGGAAAAAGTTGTCTGTCAGGGCGACACCTTGTGGTCGCTTGCACAGCAGGCCTACGGTTCGCCGGAGCTGTGGAGGACCATTGCAAAGGCCAACGGCATCGAGAATCCGAGAAAGCTTTCCCCCGCCGTTACCCTGACCGTCCCCGCCCTCCCCGGCGGAAAGGAATAAATCCATGGCGCAGTATACATACGAACAGCTGGAAGCCAAATACAACGGCTGGCGGGCCCCGACCGCTAAGGCTTCCATAAACGGGAGTCCGCTTCCCGCCGCAGCCTGGCGGATCGAATCGGTGGAGTGCGTCACGGGGACCGAGCTTTCCGCCGGAATCTGTTCCGTGACGCTCGGCGGAGTTTACGACCGCAAAAATTCACGGTTCCTGTGCGAAGACGAGTGGCCCCTCGGCTCCATCGTGGAAGTGGAACTCGGCTACATTGTAACCGAATCGGTTTTCAAGGGTTACCTTTACCGCCTGGAATACGAGCTTGGAGAAGAAGACCCGCCGCGGATGATCCTGCTGTGTATGGACGTCAAAGGGGCCATGATGGGAAACGGCCGACTTGGTTTGACGGGGGGGCTGACCTATCGGCAGGCGATCCGGAGCTTTTTTTCAGGAGAAAACGCCCGCGGCTACAATGTGCTCTGCGATCCCCCGGAAACGGACGGCCTTCCGGAACTGGACAATCCTATCCCGTTTTCTCCGGCGCAGACGGACGATTACCGCTTTCTGTGCGGCACGGCCCAAAGGTTCGGTCTGGAGTTCTTCGTCTGCAAGGGAAAGCTGCTTTTGCGAAAAAAGCCCGACTCCGCCCCGGTTCTTCTGGAGCTTTCTTCCGACCGGGGGATCAAACGGTTCCACGCCGCCCTGAGTTCCGCCGGATATATCAAATCGGTTACGGTACGGGGCGGCTCCGACGACGAAAGGGACGGCGAGAAAAAACGGGCGCTGGGCAAGGCGGAGAACACGCAGTCGATTGCTGCGGAGAGCAGCGACGCCGGCCGCTTGATCGGGCAGCGCTCCGCGGAGTTTTTTTCCTCTGCCGGCGATGACAAAGCGGCGCAGGAACTGGCCGAGGCGCAAATGAGGCGAAGGCGTGAAATGGCAAGCGAAATATCCGTCCGTTTGACCGGCCTGCCCGAACTTCTGCCGGGCTTTTCCGTCGGTCTGACCCGGTTCAGCCCAAAGCTGGACGGGAACCTGTATCTGACCTCGGTGATTCATCGCATGGACGAAACGCAGTTCACGACAACGATTACGGGAAGGATGGAATAAAAATGGACCCGTTTGCTCCGGAAAGCGAAAAAATTTACGAATTTTTGCCGGCGACCGTTTTGGCGAACAATGACGAAGAACATAAGGGGCTGCTCAAGGTGGAACTCATTTGCGAGGGAACCGACAGGGCCGTACTGGACGGGGTTAAAGTCGTCGTCCCGTTTTCGGGCGACGCTTACGGGATCTACGCGCTGCCGGAAATCGGCGAACAGGTGGTGGTCGGCTTTCTGAACGGTTCCTTCGACAGGCCTTTCGTGCTGGGAAGCCTCTGCACGGTAAAGGACCGCATGCTTTCAGATTCGTATCACGAAACCAACGCGTACAAGCGGATCGTAACCGCCGGAGGAAACTTAATTGAAATCTCCGACGAAAAGGGCGAAGAGAGCATTTCGGTAAAAACGCCGAAAAAAATCTCGATGATTTTTTCGGAGAAGGACGGAACCGCCGCAATTTCAGCGGGTGAAAATCAGGTAAAAATCAGCGACGCGGACGGTACGGCGGAAATCAGTGCAAAAGAAAAGATCTTACTGAAAACCGGCGGTTCGTCCGTGACGATGGATTCGGATGGAGGAATTACCGTAAACGGCGAGAATCTGCAGTGGAAGGCAAGCGCCATTTCGGCCAAAAGCAGCGGGGAACTGACGGTTCAGGGGACGAAAACGTCGCTTTCCGGTTCCATGGTGGAAATCAGTTCGCAGGGAATTATGACCATCAAGGGCAGCATAACCAAGATCAATTAATCGGTGAAAGGCATTTCTATGGAGAATGGATTTTTAGGCAGAGGCTTCCCGTTTCCGCTTCGAATAGCCGACGGGGAAATCGAGCCGGAAAATGGGGAAGCAAAGATCAGGCAGGCAATCTATGTGATCCTGATGACGCGTCAGGAGGAGCGGCCGATGCTACCGGAATTCGGAAGCCGCCTGTGGGATTATGTGTTCGATCTGCCCGGCGAAACCTGCCGCCATCTACTTTGCAGCGAGATCGTCCAGGCAGTCTGCCGCTGGGAGCATCGGGTGGATCATGTGAGCGCGGCTGTCGACGATTCTGAGCTTTCGAGGGGAAAGGTTATTCTCACGGTTTCCTATACCGTACGCGCCACCAACCGTCCGGACAATCTCGTTTTTCCATTTTATCTGGAAGAGGGGGGCGGAAGATGAAAGAAAAGGGGGAAATGCCTCTTATCGTTTCAGAATCGCGTGAAGAGCTTTTGGCCGAAGTAAAAAAATCCGCCTGGGATTTGGGGATCACGTTTTCCGACCCAAAGGGTTTCGCCGATACGCTTTTTACGCTTTACTCTTATTTCTGGCTGGAAACTGCGGAACGGCTGAACCGCACCCCGCGAAAGCACCGCATCGCCTTCCTGAATTGTCTTCAGACCGCTCATTTCCCCGCGCAGGTGGCCAATACTTTTGTCGTTTTTCAGGTGGTGAAAGGATATGGCTGCCCAGTCAAAATTCCGGAAGGGACCGTGCTGTCCGCTGTGCCCGAGGACGGCGGGGAACCGATAGGATTCCGAACCAAATGGGATTTCTGGGCTGTGCCGTCGTCGATCCGGGATATTCTTTGGGCCGATTATGATGCTGACGCAGTCTGCCGCGTGTATTCGGACGAAAGCGCCCCGTCGCCCGAAGCGTTCGAGCCATGGTGCGGGGTAAAACCGGACGGGCGCCACCGGTTCGACATGGCCTTTCGCAACGTATTGGGTGGCGAAGGGGAAAATCTGGACGTCACTCTTTCTATGAATGTCCGCCTGCAGGATACACCTTTGCCCGCCGGGGCGCTCGCCGACCCTGCGCGGTTCCGCTGGAGCCTGACGGACTGGTCCCCTGAGCAGGAGGATTCCGCTCCGGAGAAATTCGTGCGCGTGACGCCGAAAGAAAACGGCGGGCTGGCCCTTTCCGCGGATGGGTTCCGCAGCAAAGAGCCGCTGGCCTGCTTAAGTCTGGAGCTGCTGGACGGTTCCGCCCGCGATTTGTCCTTTGAACAGATCGAGATATGCGCGGAAAAGAGCGGACTGAGTCCGGACGCCGTGGCAATGGGAGACTGTGAATTGGACGGGAACCGGTTTTATCCGTTTCGGCCGATTCTTCATCCGTTCGAAGAATGCGGTGTGTTCTGCGGCGAGGCGCTTTCCAAACACGGCGCGGAAATCACCCTGAGTTTCCGGCTGTCCGTTGAAACGACGGAGGAGTTCCCGCCGCAGAGGAAAGAAGCGGTCAACTATAAATGGATTATGCGTAAGCCCTTACCGAAGCCGAAAGAAGAAGTTCAGGAAGCTTTCGCGTCCTCGGTAAAATGGGAATACTGGAACGGAAAAGCCTTCCGTACCATATCCGGAAAATGCGGGGCGGCGGACGACTTTTCAAAAGACGGGGAGCTGCGGCTCGTTTTCGACTGCCCGGATGATATCAGCTTGGGGGAGTATGGAGGCAGGAAGGGATATTTCCTGCGCCTGAGCTGCGGGGAATGCAGGGAGCTGTATCGGCTGCCGCGCCGCGTCCATACGCCGTGTATTCAAAATGCGCGGTTTTCCTATCGCTTTTTAAGCCCGCGGTGTCCGGAACGTTTTCGCACCGTTAATTTCGGTGACCGGGCCGAGCTGCCCGCGGATTTTCCGGTTCGGCCTTTTGCCGCGCCGCCCTGCCGGTCGAAATCCCTGTTCCTTGGATTGGACTGGCTTTCCGGCAATCTTCGTGTTCAGATGTTCGCCGCATTGGACGAGCCGCAGGAGGCGGACGAAAAGCTGACAATGGAAATCCTCGGCGAAACCGGATGGGTCAAAATGGCCGTCGACGACGAAACGGGCGGACTGCGGCGCAGCGGGCTGGTCTCTTTCCTTACTCCTTCATCGGTTCAAAAGAAATCCCTGTTCGGCACGGAGAGATATTGGATTCGGATTACCCCTCCGGAACATTCCGAAGGCCTGAAAATCAAAGGGTTTTATCTGAACGCGCAGCGGGTAGAAAACAGGGTCCGGCACCGCAAAGGAGTGTCTCTGCTAAACTTACCGAAAAGCGGAGTGCTTCAGCTTTCCCATGGGAATCTGGTCAAGGAGTGGGTTTTCGTCAAATCAGCCGACGGCGCAAAGTGGGAGCCTTGGAAGGAGTTTTTACCGGGAGACGAATTCCGATGGGGCTTCTATAAAATCAACCGTAGCAGCGGCAGAATCTATTTTCCTTCCCAAATATTTTACCGTGCTTTAAAACCGGATGACGTGATCTATATCGTTTACGACACCGGAGACGGAAAACGGGCCAATGTCGTGGCCGGCGCGATCAGTAAAATGAGCAGGGAAATCCCCTGCATTGCGTCCGTGCGGAACCCGTTCCCGGTGCTGGACGGTTACGACAGCGAAACGGATGAAGATCTGGCGTCCCGCGCTGAAAATCTGCTTTATACTCACGGCCATGCGGTTACGGAGAAGGATTACGAGCTTATGGCCCTCGACCTCTGCCCTGAAATTTACCGGGCGCGCTGTGTCGGCGGTACGCCTGTCCGGCTGGCGGTGCTGATGAATGTCCCGGACAGCCGGGTCGTCTTTCCGAGAATTTGCCGCACGCTGCTGCCTTTTTTCAGAAACTGCGGAGCTGCGCGGACGGCCGGGACGCAAATTGAAATACTGCGGGCCGTCCCGGTTCCGATCGAGTGCGGTATGAGCGTTTGCGGAAAGGATCAGCCGATCGGCGAAGAAATCGAAAAACTGAAAGAAAAGCTGACCGCCTTTTTTAATCCAATCAGCGGCGGCCCGCGCGGCGACGGCTGGGAAATTGGACGGCTTCCGACCTTCGACCAGATCCTGTCGTTTCTGGGGGCGGGGTTCCCGAGACTGTTGATTTCGGACCTGTCGGCGACCGTTTTGAAAAACGGCCGTTCCATCGATCTTCAGAAAATCATGCCGGGTCCGTTTGACGTTCCCGGCCCTGTCACAGTAAAGGTGGAGATTTCAGCATGATGGAACTTCCTGTTTTGGACGATAAAAAATTCCGCAGCCTTTTTGAGGAGGCTGTTGCCCGGATTCCCCTCCTGACGGACAAGTGGACGGATTTCAATCCGCAGGACACGGGAATCATGCTATTGGAGCTGCTGGCCTCGATGACGGAAATGCAGATCTATTACCTTGATCAGACCGGAGACCGCTTTCTGAACGCCTACTTTGATCTTGTCACTCCGGACTCCAAAGGGAAACCAGTCCCGCAGCGCAACATGGAATTCATGCGGGAATTCCAGCAGGTAAAAAGCGCGGTAACCTTCCGGGATTATGAAAGCTTGGCTTTGAATTCTTCTCCGCGGCCCGAAAAGGCACGCGCGGAGCGGATCGGCGGGATGCTGCGCCTGACCGTCTTTCGGAAAGGACGGCTGACATCGGAAGAACTCGGCCGGATCGATCGGGAAATTAAGCCGCACTGCCTTCTGACAACGCGTCTGGAAGTCCGGCAGGCACTGGTGGCACCCTTAATCGTTTCCTGCAGGGCTCGGTTTGACGCTGCGACGGGACGTTCGCAAGCCTGCCGGGAAAAAATAATAGGCATTTTCACCGGCGTCGCCGATCGAAAAAAGATCGGCGAACGCCCGGACATTGGCGAAATTCGCATGGAAATCCTGTCCATCCCGGCGGTCAGGCAAATTGAACGCCTGTCGATTCAATACAAAGGAACGGATCTGGATAAAATCAGGGAAACAAAGGATCTTTGTTTTGAGGTCGAATCGATTCATCTTGAGCTTTTCACTTAACGGAGGACAATCGGAATGTGCAAGACAGAAGAACGTCCTTTTTTTGATCATCTGCCGGATCTTTACAAGAGCGATCCGCTGCTGGATCGCATGACGGCTGTTTTTGAAAAACCTTATCTTGAACTGGAAGGAATCATTGACCGCCTTCCGGAAATGCTTTACGACCCGGAACAAACCCCGGAGCCCTTTTTGAATTTTGTGGGAGAACTCGTCGGGTTGCGAAATGTACACGGTCAGTTTACTCCGAAACAGATGCGGGAACTGATTCCAATTGCGTGTTGGCTTCAGGGTTGGAAAGGAACTCGTCTAGCCATGGAAAAGCTTTTAGACGTTTATTTAGAGAGTATTTGCGGGCATTCCGTATCCTTCCGGATTGTCGAATATGAAAACTGGAACGGCGAAGATCATTCCAAAAAGGTTTTGGCTCGTTATTCCGGCCTGTACGGCGGCGAGCATGACGTAACCGTACTGTTTTTGCCCGAACCGGCTTTGCAGTCCGCGGAAGAACAAAGCCGCCTGATGATGGTCCTGAAAAACTATACCCCTGTCTCAGCCCGTTTAAACGTGGTATTTATCCAATTACAAATAGTACTGGACGATTCTTATCTCGGATACAATGTTCTTTAAAATCACATCGATGCCTGCCCGATTGCTATATTCCCTTTATGTGGTCATCTTTTCCGAATTTCCCGGTCAAGGGGACACGGAAAGAAACCGTCGTTCCGCCGCTGCTTTCCATATGCAGGCCCTCGCCGTAACAGCTCACCAGTCGTTTGGGGATATTGATCAGGCCTGCGCCCTGCCGATTGTCGCTCCTCCCCACAGGGAGGCAATCCGTTCCGGACCGATGCCCACGCTGTCGTCGGTCACTTCAAAGCGCACCCGGTTTTCCTCTGCGCGAATCACAAGGCGCACCGTCCCGCTATGAGGAGAGCACGGGAACCTTTTTTACCGATATGAACGCGACCGTGGAAAACGGCTTTCTTGTATTCCAAACCACCCATTTCAGCGATTACGTCGTCGCGGGCACGGGCGACTCGGTCACGCTGGACACGAAGAACTATCAGATGCCCATCGGCGGAAGCTATCAAATCGGCGTCAAGCTGACCGGTACGAAAGCCGCGGCGGTAAAATTACACTCGACAAACGATAAAGTCACAACCGTTGTAAAGCTGAAAAACGGCAATTATTAAGTCACCGGAAACGGCCTTGGCACGGCATATATCATGTTCGACGTGTACGACAATAAAAACCATCTGCTGACCCATGCGTCCGTAAGGGTGGATGTGAAAACAGGCATCCGGCCGAGGGGCGATTCCACCAGGCAGATCGGCGTGTTTTAGCACAACCCCTTTTTTTCGAGTTGGCAGATAGATCGGCGGGCTAATTCAACACAATTTGGATCTATAAATCCGGCCGCATTGCAGGAAGAGCGGATCATCTCGCTTCTTCCTGTGATGCGGCCTTTTTTCTGCGCTCCAAAACCCAAGCCGCAGAGAAACGGCCGTCCGTTACGAGTCAGGCTCCGGAAAATTCAGGAGCGGCCGGAGCCGATCTGCAACGCGAATAGGTCTCCGCGAACGTTTCCCGGCATCTGTGAGTGGAGGCCGCTGACTGCTTCATTCGAGACAGGGATTGCAAACGGGAAAGAAATTTATTATAATTGTTGTAATATATAAAATACTTTTGCAAAAGTGACTAAATATGGAGAATAGTTATGAAGGAATTAGAAGTACCCGTAACTGAAAGGCGCAGGCTGACGAGAAACAGTATCTACAATTTCATTTATGAATCCGAGTCCCCTCCGTCAAAGCATGAAATCTCGCAAAAACTGGGGCTGAGTTTGCCGACCGTGCATCAGAATATCACGGAACTGTTAAACGCCGGACTCATTCAGGTGGGAAAGGTGCAGAAATCGACGGGCGGCAGGCGGGCAATCGGTTATTCCATCGTCAGCGACATCAAATTCGCGGTGGGGATCTCCATTACAGCGGATAAAGTACATTTTCTGGCCTCCGATCTGAAGCAAAGCGAACTTGCCTATAAAAAAATTGAGATCGGTTCTCTGAAAAGGGATGAAATCGGAACGCAGGTCGCAAGGGATCTGGAGACCTTTCTGAACGAGAACAGGCTGGACCGCAGCCGGATGCTGGGCGTAGGCATTACGCTTCCGGCTGTTTTGGACGAAGAAAAGGACGAGGTTAAGTTGTCGCCCACCATGCAGATGCGGAATATTAGCCTGAGCACCATCCGGAGGCCGATCCCGTACACCACCTATATTGAAAATGACGGGACCAGCGGCGGATTTGCGGAGTGGTTCGGGTCGCGGAACACGCTGAGCAACAATATTGCTTACCTTTATTTGGAGAACGGGGTCGGCGGTGCGGTGTTAATCAACGGAGCACAGTATTACGGAAAAAACAAAAGAAGCGGCGAATTCGGCCACATGTGTGTGGAGCCGGGCGGGCTGCTGTGCAGCTGCGGGAAACGGGGATGCCTGGAAGCCTACTGTTCCACCCTTCGCATCAGCACAAAAATAGGCGTTTCGGTTGAGGAGTTTTTCGACGGGCTCAAACAGGGCAACCGGGAATATAGGCTCCTTTGGGAAGATCTTTTGGAGCATCTGGCAATCGGGATCAACAATATTCATATGGTGCTGGATTGTGACGTCGTACTGGGCGGCTTCCTTTCCCAGTACCTGGAACCCTACCTGCCGGAACTGAAACGCATGGTGGAGCAAAAGGATACCTTTGAGGAGGGTTCGGAGTACTTACGACTTGGCCGGTACCCGCGAAAAGCAAATATGATGGGCGTTGCATGGTGCTATATCAAGAAATACATCGAAAGTGTTTGATTTGTATTTGTTCCTAAATCAGCAATTTAAACATTGGGGATAATGACTAAAAATAGAAAACTGCACAGAAATATATTGACTTTATTGCCCGTTTGTTATATGATTTAGACACTTAAATAAATATCATTTGTAAAAGTTAAGTAATTTACTATATTTGGAAAATCCCGAATCGCTCCTTCAACGGAAGGCCGGCGGCGGGCAGATTCTTTATCTCTTTCATTCTTTTCGCTTGATTTTTTCTTCGCTGATACGTTCATGTTTTTTTAATCTGATGCGTAATAAGGAGGGTAATCTAGCAGGTTCAGGACTCAGACGAGGTATTTTGCCTCTTCGGGCTTTGCAATCAATGAAACAGGAAAAATGTAAGGAGGAAAGTATTGATGAAAAAACTAATTGCAGCTGTATTGGCCTGTATGATGACGGCATCGATGGTGGCCTGCAGCAACGGATCCACAGGGGGCCAAAGTTCGGCGGCGGCACCAAGTTCCGAGGCCGCTTTAGACGCGGCGGGGTCGGCGGCGTCCACTCCGGCAGCCGGCGGAAAGAAAGTCGGTATTTCCATGCCTACAAAATCTCTGGAGCGCTGGAACCGCGACGGTTCTTACCTGGAAGACCAGTTTGAGGGAAAGGGCTGCAGCGTGGAGCTCACCTATTCCGACAACAAAATTGACCAGCAGGTAAAGGATATCGAGAACCTGATCGCCGATAAAGTTGACCTTCTTGTTGTGGCAGCCATCGACGGCGATTCCCTCTCCAATGTTCTGAATACCGCCAAGAGCGCGAATATCCCGGTCATTTCCTACGATCGTCTGATCATGAACACCGACGCGATCAGTTACTATGTATCGTTCGACAACTTCAAGGTTGGTCAGCTGCAGGGCCAGTTCGTGGTTGACCAGCTGGGCCTGAAGCCGGACGACAAGTCCAAGAGCTACAACATCGAATTCACTGCGGGCGATCCGGCCGACAACAACGCGACTTTCTTCTTCAATGGCGCCATGGATGTTCTGAAACCGTACATAGACGCTGGCATCCTGAAGGTTCCTTCCGGCCAGAAAACGTTCCAGCAGGTTGCAACGCAGTCCTGGGATACCAAGAACGCGATGAACCGCATGCAGAACATTCTGGGTTCCTATTATTCCAACGGCAAGACCACGCTGGATGTTGCTCTTTGCTCCAATGATTCCACCGCGCTGGGCGTCACGCAGGCAATCGGCTCCGACTATATGGGCAGCAACACCCCGATCATCACCGGCCAGGACGGCGATGAAGCGAACCTTGCAAATATCATTGACGGCAAACAGTCCATGACGGTTTACAAGGCTGTTGCAAACGAAGCGGTTGCCACGCTTGATATCGGCATGGCCATGCTGGACGGCCAGAAGCCGGACGAAAGCCTGATTAAGTCCGCAGGCTGGAAATTCGACTGCTCCTATGACACGAAGTCCTACGACAACAAAAAAGGCATTGTTCCTTCCTATCTGCTTGTCCCGACTGTCGTAACCAAAGACAACATTCAGAAAGAACTTGTCGACACCGGCTACTACACGATGGATGGCAAATATCCGAAGGCAAAGAAATAATACGAACGGCTTGTACGGGCGGGGTTATTCAGCCCCGCCCGCTCTTCATTTATAAAAGCCGTGATGAAAATACACAGTCAGGGGGGCATTGACTTGCCAGACAATATTTTAGTTATGCAGAGCATCACAAAATTGTATCCCGGTGTCAAGGCATTGGATAATGTGAATCTGGAAGTGCAGCGCGGTGAGATACATGCACTGGTCGGAGAAAACGGCGCCGGCAAATCAACCCTGATGAATGTTTTAAGCGGAACCATTCCATTCGGCGAATATGAGGGAAAAATTCTCTTTAACGGGTCGGAATGCCAGTTTAAACGCATTCATGACAGTGAAAAGCTTGGCATCGTTATTATCCATCAGGAATTGGCTCTGATCCCGGAGCTTTCCATTGGTGAGAATATGTTTCTCGGAAATGAGCGCAACGGAAAATTTGGTATCGATTGGAACGAGACTTACAGTCAGGCAACGAAACATCTGGAAGAGGTGGGCCTGAAAGACAAGGCCACAACCCTGATTAAAGATATAGGGACTGGAAAACAGCAGTTGGTTGAAATTGCAAAAGCGCTCTCCAAAAATGTAAAGCTGCTGATTTTGGATGAGCCGACCTCCTCTCTAAATGAAGAAGATTCAAAAATGCTTTTGGATATGCTGTTGCAGTTTAAAAAGCAGGGCATGACTTCCATTATCATCTCACATAAACTGTCCGAGGTTGCTTACGTGGCCGATCGGATTACCGTGCTTCGCGACGGTGCAACGATTGAGACCATCGACAATGAGGACCGTACCATTGATGAAGACCGAATTATTAAAGGAATGGTCGGACGCGAGCTGACAAACCGGTTCCCCGCCAGAGAGCACAAGGTCAGCGAGGAAATCGGACTGGAAGTAAAAAACTGGGTCGTTCATCATCCGATTTACACGGAGAAGCAGGTGGTAAACGGTGTCAGCTTTCATGTACATAAGGGCGAGATCGTCGGGTTTTCCGGATTGCAGGGCGCGGGCCGTACCGAGCTTGCCATGTCGCTGTTCGGCAAGAGCTATGGCAGCGGCATTTCCGGTCAGGAGTATCTGAACGGCAAAGAGGTGCACCTGAAAACCGAGGAGGACGCCATCGAGCACGGTCTCGCGTACGTAACCGAGGACCGGAAGACCAACGGGCTGGTTTTAATCGACACAATAGCGAAGAACACCACAATGGCGCGGCTCAAAAAGGTGTGTGACAAACACGGCATTATTGATGTCGGCATGGAAAACCATGTTGCGGAAAAGTATGTAAAAGTAATGAATACAAAAACACCGACCGTGCAGCAGATGGTCGGAAATCTGTCGGGCGGAAATCAGCAGAAGGTATTGCTTTCCAAGTGGATGTTTGCGGACCCGGATGTTCTGATTCTGGATGAACCGACCCGCGGCATCGATGTCGGCGCAAAGTACGAGATTTACTGTATCATGAACGATATGGTAGCGCAGGGAAAATCGGTTGTAATGATTTCCTCTGAACTGCCGGAACTTCTGGGGATGTGCGACAGGATTTACGTGATGAACGAAGGCTCCCTGGTTGCCGAAATGAGCAGCGGCGAAGCGACGCAGGAGAGGATCATGGGCGCCATTCTCCATTCCGATAAAAGAGGCATTTCAGAGGAACAAAAGGAAGCGTAGGAGGCAGAAGCATGACAAAGGCATCTTCAATTATTAAAAAGTACACGATGACCATCGCTCTGGTTGTGGTCTTCATTTTCTTCACGGTTTTGACGAACGGCAGATTGGTCTACGCCCAGAATATTTCCAATCTGCTTTTGCAGAACGCTTATGTCTTGGTTATGGCATGCGGCATGCTGCTGTGTATTCTGACCGGCGGCAACGTCGATCTTTCAATCGGCGCTACGCTCTGCCTTGTGGGTGCCGTCGCGGCACAGCTGATGGACCAGGGCTCCATGGGCGCGCTGCCCACGATTCTGATTGCGATGCTGATTGCGGCAGTGATCGGCGTCTGGCAGGGCTTCTGGATCGGCTATATCCACATTCCCCCGTTTATTGCGACTTTGGCGGGTATGTTCCTGTTCCGCGGGCTCGGCCGTGTCGTTTTGGCCTCGAAAACCGTCAACATTCAGAATGAGGCGTTCCTCAACACCTTCATTTCCTATATCGACGTTCCCGGCATGGATACCAAGTCCTTCCATATTTCGGCGTTGATTGTCGGGGTGGCGATCGCGGTCCTGCTGACCGTGCTGATGTTTTCCAGCCGGGCCAAAAAGATAAAAAAGAACTATGCGGTTGATTCGCTGGTAGCTACGCTCATCAAGATCATCATGATTGATGCCCTGATTATCGCATACTGCTGGAAGCTCGCCAACTACAAGGGGATTCCGGTTATGCTTCTCTGGATTCTTCTGGTGGTTCTGATCTTTGCGTTCATTACGATGAAAACAGCTTTCGGCCGTTATTTCTACGCGGTGGGCGGCAACGAAAAGGCCGCGAAACTTTCCGGTATTGACCCGAGGCGTGTCTATTTCTGGGCTTACTTCCTCATGAGCGTATTGGCAGGCTTCTCCGGCTTGCTGGTGGCGGCCCGCATTGGTTCCGTCGACGGCAACATGGGCAACTCTTACGAAATGGACGCAATCGCGGCCTGCTTCATCGGCGGAGCATCTGCTTACGGCGGTTCCGGCACTGTTTCCGGCATTATGATCGGCGCTATCCTGCTCGGTGTTATGAACCAGGGCATGTCGATTTACGGACTTCCGGACGAATGGCAGTACGTTGTGAAAGGCGCTGTTCTTCTTGCGGCCGTTATCTTCGATGTCGTTTCGAACCATAAGGTAGGGAAGCAGTAAGGCTGATTGCTTTTTTGCGATCGGGCGGGCATGATCCGTGAAGAAAGGGTTCCGCGGCGGGCGCGCCGTCCGCCGACAGGCGGTTCCCGCATCGGAATGCGAAAGTGGATTTTCGTCGCCCACTCGGGAGCGAGTGAAAAGCGGGAGGAAAACAAATGCAGGCTCAATCAGAGGAACTTCGTACAAAGAAAAAGAATGCCGGAATCAAGCTGACTCTGCGCATTCTGATTGCACTCTATATTCTGTATCTGACGAAAGAAATCGTCTTTGCGGAGGTGAAGCACACAAGCTCCCTGCCGCTCTGGGTTACTGTGCTTGCGAGCGTTGTTTTCTTTCTGGCTGCCATTGCGTTCGGCATCTATGCATGGCGGGAATATAAAAATTCGCTTACCGTGCGGGGAAGCGAACAGGAATCAGAATCCCCGGGGGACGGCGGCAAGAATCTTCCCGACTCGATTGACCGGAAGTAAATTGTATTTTGTGAACGCCGATCCTATGCCCGGAAGGGTTTGGTCGGCGTATTCCCTTTAATCGTTCAGAAAGGAATCGATCTGCTGCAGCGCGGCCCCGACGGCGCTTGCTTTGTCTTTGAATTTGCTGAAATGAAGATAGTCAGGCTCGCCGCCGAACGAATGGAGCGCTTGAAGTTTTTCCATAAGAATGTCGGAGTACTTTTCCAGATAGCGGTCAATTTCACCGCCAATAATAATTTCGGCGTCAAAAATGGTACGGATGTTGTTAATCCCAGTGGCGAGATAATCCAGATAAATATTCCATTTCTGCTTGCAGTACTGGTTTCCCATTTCAAGCGCCGCGAAGAAATCATCCACGTCTTCAAAATTCGGTTCTGTTAAAACCTTTGTGGAGCAGTATGCCTCCAGGCAGCCTTTTTTCCCGCAGTTGCAGGGCAGCCCGTTCTGCACAATCGTCATGTGTCCGAATTCTCCGGAGTAGCCGTTGATGCCGTTATAAAGCTTATTGTCAATGATAATGGCCCCGCCGACGCCTTTGTTGACGGAAAGGAAGACGGCGCTTTCCACTTCATCCATTTGCCAGATTTCGGCAAGGCCGGCCAGGTTTGCTTCATTGTTGACCATGACGGGGTAGGAGATTTGTTTTTTCAGCCTGTCAATCGAAAGGCCCTTTACATGCAGTGTGGGACTGTATTCCAGAAGATCGGCTTTCGGATTTACCAGCCCGGGCACGGCAATGCCAACCCCGAGGAGCTTGTTGAGATCCACGTGATTTTCCCGCAGAAAGAGGTCTAAATCTTCGGCCACAGCCCTGAAATAATCCTCGTCATTCCGGAACGGTTCACGGATTTTTTTATAGAACAGGACACTCTCTCCGAGGTCAATCACCACAAAGCGGAGATGGTTTTGCGTGACTTCAATCCCGCAGGAAAGCCGCGCGCCGTAGTCCAGCGAGTTGACAAACGGTTTTCTTCCGCCGGAAGATTTCAGTGTTCCTGATTTTGTAACCAAGCCGCGTTTTTCCAGGTCCTTCAGAATGAGGGATACCGTCGGCATGCTCAAACTGAGGGAATCGGCAATGTTTTGCTTGGTTGCCCCGTTGTTGGAGTAGAGAAAATTCATGATTCTGTTCTTGTTTACATCTCTTACCTGAAGATTATTCAAACCTAACACACCTTTTTTCCGGGAAAAATCGTTTTGGAAACCTTCCGTACTTTAGACGAATCCTTTTGTAAAAATCATAGCACGAATCTATTCTATATCCGGATCGGTTTTTTTGCAAGTTTCACATAAGTTTTAGTTGTGCCCGGTTTTTTTCTTTCATAGAGTAGACAGGATCAGAATAGAATGATATCATACTTTATGAAAAGTATTTATTAAAAGTTGTATTGAATAACTAGAAGGATAGTGAAAATCATGAATGAAACAATCGAGGTTCAATCCATCCGAGACGATGCCTTTCGAAAATACGGCAGAGTCGTTTCCGGGTTCGACTGTGCGCCCCTTCTGAGCAGGTTGAAGAAAACCCCCTGCCCGTCGGACACAACGGTTTATGTGGCTTCCGACCCTGAACTGGAAAAGCTGGATGTTTTCGGTGAGCTTCAGGACCGGGAATTCGGCGGACTTCCGATCGAGCTGGGCTATTGCAACGGCAGCAATGATAAGCTCAACGCTCTGGAATATCACCGCAGTTCCGAAATCAATATCGCGGGAACGGATCTCATCCTTCTGCTGGGTTTGCTGCAGGACGTAAGCGCGGCGTTTACCTATGATACCGGACGGGTGGAAGCGTTCCGCGTTCCGGCTGGAACCGCGGTGGAATTATATGCGACGACCCTGCACTTTGCTCCGTGCAGCGCGTCACCGGAAGGCTTCCGGGACGCAGTCATTCTTCCGCGCGGCACGAACCTTCCGCTGGAAGCAAAACCGGCGGCGCAGGGGGAAGACGCATTGCTGTTTGCCAAAAACAAGTGGCTGATTGCACATCCGGAGTCCGGTCTGCAGGCAGACGGAGCTTTTGTGGGACTTCAGGGCAAAAATATTAGGGTGTAACGGGGGAAATACGATGTCTGGAAAATGTGTTCTTGGGATCGACGTTGGAACTTCCGGGTGCAAAATCCTTGCTCTGGACGATTCCGGAGTGATTCTGGGTTCCGTCACGGAGGAGTACCCCTGCTATGCGCCTCAGCAGGGATGGTCGGAACAGGACCCTGAGGATTGGTGGAACGGCACCGCGGC
Organism: Caproicibacter sp.; assembly: GCF_046707225.1. NCBI lineage: Bacteria > Bacillati > Bacillota > Clostridia > Eubacteriales > Acutalibacteraceae > Caproicibacter > Caproicibacter sp. The sequence continues at coordinate 37,202 of NZ_JBJKOP010000032.1, forward strand.
GGGAATCCGTAAAATCACTGCGCAGCTGAACGGAAAAACGGTCTGTGCCGTGGGCCTTTCGGGGCAGATGCACGGCATGGTGGCGCTGGACCGTGAAAATCACGCGGTTCGGCGCGCCATTCTGTGGAACGATCAGCGAACCGGAAAACAGTGCGAGGAGATCACGGAACTGGCGGGGGGGCCGGATGCTCTTCTTGCCGTGACCAATAACAGGATGCTTACGGGGTACACCGGCGGGAAAATCCTATGGATGAAGGAAAACGAGCCGGTGAACTATCAAAAGACCGTACATATTGTTAACCCGAAGGACTATATTCGGCTGAAACTGACGGGGGAACTCAAAACGGATGTTTCCGATGCTTCCGGTACGGGTTTCTTCTGTGTGCGGGAGCGCCGGTGGGCCGACGATCTGATCCGGAAAACAGGCCTTGACCCGGCAATGTTCGCGGAGGCGGTGGAATCGACGGCTGTTTCCGGCCGTGTCACGAAAGGCGCCGCGGATTTCACCGGTCTGCCGGCCGGAATTCCGGTCGGAGGGGGCGGCGGCGACGCCGTTATCTCAACAACCGGCCTTGGCCTCGCAAAATCCGGCCGGGTCGGGGTCACGGTCGGAACCTCCGGTGTTGTCGCCATGGGACTTGCTTCGTTTCTTCCGAATCCCAACGGGATGCTTCAGGTTTTCTGCGGGAATGAACCCGGATCGTTCAGCGCGATGGGCGTAACCCTTGCGGCGGCCGGCTCCTACCAGTGGTTCCGGAATTCTCTCGGTCAGGATGAAATGCGGAAGGCGAAAGAGGAGGGCAAAAGTGCGTTTGCTCTGCTGGATGGCGAGGCGGCCTCCGTTCCTCCGTGCAGTGAAGGGATGTTCTTCCTGCCGTATCTGTCCGGGGAGCGTGCGCCTCTGAACGACCCTCTCGCCCGCGGCGCGTTCCTCGGTGTAACCTCCCGCCACGGCAAGGGCCATTTTGCCCGCGCGGTTCTGGAGGGCGTCGCGTTTTCGCTGCGTCAGGTTTACGAACTGATGAGCGCGAAGGACGCAAGCGAGATTGTCATCGCGGGGGGCGGGGCGGCCAGTCCGCTCTGGCGTCAGATTTTTGCGGATGTCTTTCATCTCCCCGTGAGAACCGTGTATGGCAGCGCGGAGGGCGGCTCGTTCGGCGCCGCGCTGGCGGCCGGCGTAACCGCCGGTATCTGGGGCAGTCTTGAGGAAACCGTGCCTCTGATCCGCTCGGAAAGCATGACGGCACCGATTTCCGCAAATGTCGCATGCTACGAGGAAAATTATGCAAAATACATCAAATTCTATGATGCTCTGAAATGGAGCTTTCATTAACAAAGGAGTGTTTTTGAAATGACGAATATCCCTGAAGTAAAGCTTGGAATAATCGCAGTCAGCCGCGACTGCTTTATCATCTCGCTTTCCGAAAAGAGAAGAAAAGCGATTGTGGATTCTTATACGGCGAAATACGGCGCCATTTACGAAGCGAAAACAACAGTGGAAAACGAGCGGGATATGCTGAAAGCCGTTGAGGAAGTCAAGGCGGCCGGCTGCAATGCTCTGGTGGTATTTTTAGGCAATTTCGGCCCCGAAACGCCCGAAACGCTGATCGCCAAATACTTTGACGGCCCGGTTATGTACGTTGCTGCCGCAGAAGAAACGGGAAAAGACCTGATTAACGGCAGAGGCGACGCCTATTGCGGTATGCTCAACTGTTCCTATAACCTCGGCCTGCGCCACCTTACGGCAGTTATTCCGGAGTACCCGGTTGGTACGGCGGATGATCTTGCCGAGAGCATTGCGAAATTTGTCCCGGCGGCGCGTGCGCTGATCGGCGTAAAATCGCTCAAAATCATCACGTTCGGTCCTCGCCCTCAGGATTTCTTTGCCTGCAATGCGCCGATTCAGCCGCTTTACGACCTCGGCGTTGAAGTACAGGAGAATTCGGAGCTCGATCTTCTGGTTGCCTACCGCGCGCACAAGGACGATTCCCGCATCCCCGAAGTTGTGGCTGATATGGCCGCGGAGCTCGGCGTTGACGGGAACCATTACCCGGATCTTCTGCCGCGCATGGCGCAGTTTGAACTCACCCTGCTCGACTGGGCAAAGGACAATCTGGGCTCGAGAAAATATGTGGCCTTCGCGGACAAATGCTGGCCGGCTTTCCCAAAGGAATTTGGGTTTGAGCCCTGCTACGTGAACAGCCGCCTGACCTCCCGCGGAATTCCTGTGGCCTGTGAAGTGGATCTCTACGGCGCTTTGAGCGAATATATCGGAGCCTGCGTGACGGGCGACGCCGTCACTCTGCTGGATATCAACAACAGCGTGCCGAGCGATCTTTATGAATCCGATGTCGCCGGGAAGTATCCCTATACGCTGAGGGATACCTTCATGGGCTTCCACTGCGGCAACACTCCGTTCTGCAAGCTTTCCAAAGGCGCGGCGGTCAAATATCAGCTGATTCAGAACCGTCTGCTTGAAAACGGCGGAACACCCGATTTTACCCGCGGTACGCTGGAGGGCGACATCGCCCCCGGGGAGATCACGTTCTTCCGACTGCAGGGCAGCGCGGAAGGTAAGCTGACCTCGTACATCGCGCAGGGAGAGGTTCTTCCTGTTGCCACCCGCTCTTTCGGCGGAATCGGTATCTTCGCCATTCCGGAAATGGGTCGCTTCTACCGCCATGTTCTGATTGAACGGCATTTCCCGCATCACGGCGCCGTGGCCTTTGCCCACGCGGGCAGCGCGCTGTTTACGGTGTTCCGTGCGCTCGGCGTCCCGGAGATCGCTTTCAATCAGCCGAAGGGAGTGCTGTACAAAACCGAAAATCCGTTTGAATGAAAAAAGGCCGCCGCTCTGACCTCCGATGTGGGAGCATGAGCGGCGGAACCTGAATTTCCCTTGTCACTTTTCTAAATATTCTTGTCCCTGATTTAACGGATGCGCTCTTTGCGTTCCGCCGAATCGGGGACAACTGCTTTTTTTGCTCAGTTTTCGGGGCTCAGGTCAAATGCAAGCGAGAAAACCTTAAAAAGGCAAGTGAAAATTACTTCTCTATTCCATTTTTGTGATAAAGCGTTTCTTCAAACTTTCTTGCCGCGATGCTTAAAAAGCGCCGGTCATCGCGCACCAGACAGATGGCTCGTTTCGGAATTGTTTCCGCGAGGGAAATACGGAAGATGTCGCCTCGCAGAAGCGCTTCTTTTGCCAGATCTTCCGGTAAAAATCCGATTCCAAGGTTGCTTTTTATCAGGGGAAGCACCTGATCGGTTGTGGCCGCCTCGGTGTCGGGCTGGAGGGATAATCCGTGTTCCAGAAACAACCGGTTATAGAACTCAAAAGTCATTGTATTCCTTTCCAGACAGATCAGCGGATATCTTTCCAATTCCCGCAAATGAATGTTTTTCCCCGCGAGGAAAGCGAACTGCGGTCCCCCAACCAGAACTTCTTCAAAATATTTCAGAGGAATTTCCCGCAGTGTTTTGTGAACGCCGGTCGGCGTAGTCACCACGGCAAGATCGACAAGACCGTTTTTCAGCGCGGCCACGGCCTGAGGCGTGGACTGGTTTGAGATCCGGATCCGTATTCCGGGATACGATCGGTGAAAACCGCTCAGCTTTTCCAGCAAAAGGCCATACAGGGCCGTTTCGCTTGCGCCGATGGAAAGAATCCCGCTTTGCAGATTTTTATCGCTCGCCAGTTCTTCTTCCCCTGTCCGAATCTGTTCATAGGCAATGGCGATATGCGAATACAGGCGTTCTCCCTCTGGAGTCAGCGTCACGCCGCGATTGGTCCGAAAAAACAGTTTACACCCCAGCTCGCTTTCCAGATGATTCATGCCGCGGGTGATGTTCGGCTGGCTGTTCAGCAGAATATTCGCCGCTTTTGTAAAGCTCTGGTATCGGGCGACATAATAGAAAATCCGATAATAGTCATAATTTGCGCTCATCTTTCGCTCCTGATATATCAAATAATTATAGTCGGTATGTCGAATATACTTTTCACATTTTTTTGTGCTTCCAGTATAATGGAGTCGTTGCCAAAGTACAAGTAATTTTTAAGAAGAGAATGGAGCAAACAAAGCGATGAATTTGTTGGAAGCGCTTATGATCCTGTGTTTTGGGCTTTCATGGCCCATTTCCATCTACCGTTCCTATACAGCCAGAACCGCGAAGGGAAAAAGCCTTTTCTTTGAGGTCTTTTTATGGATTGGCTATGTGTTTGGAATCATACGGGAGTTTATGCAGTTCTCATCAGGAGAAGAATTGGACTTTCTTTTCTACTTAGGCTGGGTTTTCTATTTTCTTAATATCGCTGAAATTACGATTGATATGGTGTTGTATGTTCGCAATGTCAGATTGGATAAGAAACGGGAAGCAAAGCTGGAAAAAGAAGTTGCAGAGGAAGAAAATGCGATCGGCTAATCATTTCGGCGGAGGAGCCGTAAATATTCATCTTATGGTAAGGGAGTGCATCTATTGTGGAAAAACAGCTCTATGCGGTAACGATCAGCCACCAGCTCGGATGTGGAGGAGCTTACATCGGGCAAAAACTTTCAGAAGAATTTAACATCCCGTTTGTGGACCGCGATATTCTAAAACAGGTTGCTGATGAGCTCCATCTGGCGGAAGAGGATTTGGAGCACCGCGACGGACGACTGTCTTCCGTGTGGGAGAAGCTTACGGAACAGTTGTATACCGTACCGGCTGCAGGGTGGATTCCGCAGTATCACCCAAGCGATAAGGAACTGTTTTACCTGGAGTCGGAATATATTCTCAAAATTGCCGAGAAGACTTCGGCGGTAATTTTAGGGCGGGCGGGACGCTATGTTCTGAGAGAGAGCCCGAGACATGTGAAGATTTTTGTTACGGCTGAATTGCCGGAACGCATTGAGCGCGTTGCTTCCCTGTTTCAGATTTCCAAAGAGGCGGCAAAAGAAAAGATCGAAGAGAACGATCGGCAGAGGATCGCTTACAATCGAGCGTTCACGAAGTCCGATCGCCTTGATGTCCGTCTTTATGATCTGGCAGTCAATACGTCATCTTTGGGATTGGACTGCGCCGCACGTATGGCGTCGGAGTGCGTCCACGCCAAATTGGCTGTCTGAGTTTAAGGTTATTTTAAAATTGCTGCCTCTGCCGGACTTTTCACTCCGTTTACACACGTTTTTGAAGTTTACACAGAACCTGATACTCCCCAGAATTGCCGCTGCCCTTTCGCAGAGCAATCCTGCCAGGTAAGTGTGGAAAAAAGATATAGCCCCCTGCTGCGCATTGTGCGAATTTTACGCAGTTATCGATGATGGCTTAGGCAGAATATGTCCTCAATGTCATCGCCTTCTCCACATGTTTCCCCTGTTTTCACAAACCCTACGTCCTCATAAATATGTTTACCTTTAGAATTATTGGGTGCGGTGCTGAGATATATTCTATCGCATTTATAGCTCTGAAACATCTCGGAAATAATTATTTGTAATGCACATTTGCCATACCCGTTTCCTTGATAATGCTCATCAATCATAAAACGGCATAACTCATATGCTTTTAATTCATCACTGTACCCGTACATCGTAAAGCCAATCAATATCTCGTCTGCCTGTATGCCCTTTATAACCCAGCCATTCTCAAAAACCGACTGCGCAATTGAAAATGCGTTGCTTGCAACAAATTCTCTGCCATCTTTTCCCGGGTTGAGACAACAGATTTTCTCCCAGTTATCTGCGTTATATCAATAAGTTTTATATGGTTCATTTCATCGTTCACCTCAATATGAATCAAGTATAGCACAAAATCACCACCGCAAAAAGCAAAAACTCCATGTGCGGGTTTATCCCCTGACACATGGAGTTTGTTTTGGTGCCGCCAGCCGGACTTGAACCGGCAAGGAATCACTTCCGAAGGATTTTAAGTCGGTTTATCCATTGAAAAGCAAGCGGAATCTAGAGAATTCTATAAGAAGATAGAGACGCTGCAAACCCAGACAGAATCAGGGTTTGCAGCTTTTTTATATAAAAAATTCAGGCTGCATCCCGATTCCCAAGAAAATGAGTTTTGCATTTTATTTTGCACGTTTAAGGGATAATTAAGGGACGCTCGCTAAACTGCGTCGCATATGAATCAAGCGACATCCCGTCTAAATTCCATGATTGTAGCAGCCATCACCTGCCACTGACAAATTCTAATTAGGAGCCGATGACTGTGAAAACCAAAAATAGGAAGTATTACGAAGCTCTATTTAGCACGTATCCCGATTTAGTGACGCTGGGCCAATTTCGAAAGATGCTTGGTGGAATTTGCGCGGGAACTGCCAGAAAACTTTTAAGAGAGAATCGTGTACAGCATTTCATGATTAGATATACTTACCTGATTCCCAAAACATATATTATTGATTATGTCCTCAGCGACGATTACGCTGAATTCAAGAAAACACTAAAAGTTAAAATATAAGGGAGGCGTAAAAATGAGTAAAATCGTTGTTGTCGCGGCGCAAAAGGGCGGTGTCGGCAAAACGAGCACGGTTCGCAATCTTTCCTATTCCCTCGCAGAGTTGGGACAGCACGTCCTCGCCGTAGACTTTGACCCGCAATTCAACCTTACCACCTGTTTCGGCATTAACGACCCCGAGAAGCTAGAATATACAACTGCAACCCTTATGACCGATATGCTTGAGGACCGAGAGCTTCCTCCGAAAAAGGATTTTATTCTCTCTATCGGTAAGGTCGATCTGATTCCCTCAAACATCCAGCTTTCTGTCATTGAGGCAAATTTGAGGTTGGAAATGGGAAGCGAACACTTGTTTCCAAATCTGCTGGAATCTCTGCGTGGGGACTACGATTATATTATTGTAGATACTTGCCCGTCACTCGGTACACTAACGATCAGTGCCTTGACCGCAGCGGACGAAGTCATGATTCCCGTCAATCCGCAACTGTTGGCGGTCATGGGGTTGCAAGAACTTACGAAAACCATCCTGAAAATCAAGCGCCGCCTGAATCCCAAAATAAAGTTTGGCGGTATCTTGTTCACGATGTGCGATAAACGTACCAATCTGTATAAAGAAATCAGCAGTCAGGTTGACACCGCTTACCGCAGCGGCATGAGGATATTTGACAGCCGGATTCCTACTACGGTCAAGGTTGGAGAGGCCAACGGCCTTGGCCTGAGTGTTTTGGAATACGATAAAAAAAGTCCTGCGGGCCTGGCCTACATGGAACTTGCAAAGGAGGTGCTTGCCTGATGCCGGGACAAAGGCCCAAACTTAATCCCAAAATCAAATCCATCGACGATCTGCTCCGAATCAACGACGAGATTCAGAGTCAACCGCCTAAACAGGAATATTCCGAGGAACCGGTGAGTGGCCCTGTCGCCGTGACCGTTCTCCCCATCGAAAAAATCCGTATGTTTCAGAAGCATCCGTTCCATCTCTATGAAGGAGAACGGCTGGACGATATGGTGGAGAGCGTAAAAGCAAATGGTGTTCTGATTCCCACCATTGTCCGCAGGATTGAACCCGATGAAAATGGCTGCGAATACGAAATGCTGTCCGGCCATAACCGCATGAACGCTTCCCGCATCGTGGGACAAAATGAGATTCCGTGTATCGTCAAGGAAAATCTTTCGAACGAGGACGCATGGATTTATGTCGTGGAAACCAATGTTCTACAGCGTTCCTTTGCGGATATGCTTCCCTCGGAAAAGGCGGCGGTGCTTGCGCTCCGGTACTCAAAAATGTTCAGTCAGGGGAAACGGAACGACATCATCGCGGAACTCAAAGCGCTTGAAAACCCGCAATACATCGAAGAAAGATCGACTTATGGACACGATGTCCACAAGTCGATAAGTAGAGATACTGTGGGTTTCGAATATGGGCTTAATGGAAGATCAGTGGCTCGTTATCTTCGTGTAGATAAGCTGATTTTGCCCTTGAAGCAACGTCTTGATAACAGTGAAATTACCCTCATCTCTTCGGTCGGGTTATCCTATCTCGCCGAATCAGAGCAGAAAATTGTAGAAACAGTATTGGATGAAAATGAGTACAAGATTATCCCCAAAAAGGTTTCTCTGCTCCGCGAATACTCCGGCAAGCTGAATCAGGAGCTTGCCACTCAAATCCTTTCCGGCGAGAAAAATAGGAAGCCAAAAAACTCTACGCCGCCGCCAGTAAAAATAAAGTATAAAACCTACTCCCAATATTTTTCTGCTGATACTAAACCGAGCAAAATGGAGCAGGTAATTGAAGAAGCCCTACGAGAATATTTTGCTCACCATCCCAAAATTGAAGGCATGGAAGAACAAGGTCACATAGCTAACAGCTAAAATATCAAGTAGAGAAAGGTCTGAAAATGATGGAAAACGCATTGGTGGAACTAAGCTACACCGAGAAGAATGGCATGATGCTACCGGGTATTCAGATCTCCAATGACAGAAAAAGCGACTGCCCCCTGGGGCGGTACGGCAGGATGGCACTGGAATATCTCCGAGAGAACCATCCAAAGCGGTTTATGACTATGAAAATGGATGGTACTCTGATGGAGAAAATGCATAGGGTCAATGAGGAAGCGTTGATACAGATTGAGGCCCTCACACAGCAGATGCTCCAAAAGGAGCCGATGACGCACGCCGGGGATACGCTGGAGAGGACTAGGCTTTTCGACAGCCTGCGCGGTCGGCAGAAGAAATCGTTATCTGTGGTTTGGTATTAGTCCCACAATAGACTTGATGTTGCCCTAATTTGTGTTTCTCAATCAACAAATTACAATCTGCTAGGAGCTAACGGGATTTTATTAACGTTAGCCCCTATTTTTTATCTATTATAACGTTGACATGGTTCCTTTCGCTATTGCGACAAGCAGATATTGTATTATCAATAATGTCGATATATAATTAAATATACACATTTATCTTATAAAAAGGCGAATTTACAGATTAAAGGACTAAACAGGCATGAAAGCAACTGAATCTTCTGAATATATGTCTTTTCAATTTCTACAATTGCTTAGGGAGAAAAATCCCGCTTGGAGGTTATTGACTGCCAAACAAGCGCCTTTTATTGCGGCGTTTTTATATCAAGAATTTATTGCTGAAAACAAGCGACAAATTGCTGAGCATGAGTTGATTGGTAGTTTAGAGAGTTATTTGAACGAATTAAATCAAGGACAGGACGAAGATCTTTTTTTGCGATCCGGCCATGAATATTTAGACATCTGGACAGATGATGCTCATGGCTGGTTGCGTAAATTTTATCCTACAGGGCAGGATGAACCGTATTTTGATATTACATCTCAGGCACAAAAGGCCATTGAATGGCTGCTGAGCCTAAAGCAACAAACTTTTATTGGCACAGAATCACGCTTAATCACAGTCTTTGAGCTTTTGCATCAAATTGTTGAACGTTCTGAGACGAATCCTGAACTGCGGTTAGCAGAGTTGGAACGCCGGAAAGCAGAAATTGAGCAGGAAATTACACGTGTAAAAAATGGTCAGGTTAATCTACTCGATGATACGCAGATTATTCAAGCTGGTGGCGGACATCCAGACCGCCGACATGCTAAACCTGCCCACGCCGGAACTGGAAGGCGGAAAACCGACGGTCGTTGCTGTGGAAGCGACGCCCTATCAGAAAATGGTGATGGAGAGTTACGTAGAGCGTGCGGAAAAGATCCGAAGCCGGGCAGTTCCGCCGGACGTGGACAATATGCTCAAGCTGACCGGCGAAGCGCGACTGATGGCCATCGATCCCCGCCTTGTGTATGAAGATGCTCCCAACGACCCGAGTACCAAACTGAACCGATGTATTGAAGACGTCTTCGACACTTGGGAGAAAACAAAGGAGAAACAGCTGACACAGCTTGTTTTCTGCGATGCCGGGACACCGAAACCCGGTAAATTCAACGTGTATGATGAATGTAAACGTGTTCTTTTGGGAAAAGGCGTTCCGAAAAGCGAGATTGCGTTTGTTCATGACGCAACCACCGAAGCGCAGCGAGACGCCTTGTTTGAAAAAGTGCGGCAGGGTGAAATCCGCATCTTGCTCGGCAGCACGTCAAAGCTTGGCACCGGTGTAAACGTGCAGAAAAAGCTGATCTGCACCCATGATCTCGACTGCCCGTGGAAGCCTTCGGATTTAACGCAGCGGGCCGGACGGATTCTGCGGCAATTCAATGATAACCCGGTTGTCAGCATCCGCAGGTACGTAACAAAAGGGACTTTTGATTCGTACCTGTGGCAAATTCAGGAGCAGAAACTGCGGTATATCACGCAGGTCATGAGCGGAAAAAGCATCGCCCGTTCCTGTGAAGACATGGATGAAACCGTGTTGACCGCCGCCGAAGTCAAGGCGATTGCCACCGATAATCCCATGCTGGCACAAAAAATGGAGGTAGATAACGAAGTGGCCCGCTTGAAGCTCCTGCGTGGAAGCTGGCTGAATGAACGCGCCGTTCTGGAACGCAACATCAATCAGTATTATCCGGAAAGCATCACGCATCACCAGAACAATATCAAAAAAATCAGTGCAGATGTGGAGCTGTTACAGCAAACGGAAGGCCGGGATTTCCAGATCACGGTTGACGGCAAGACGTTCAATGAACGTGTTCCCGCAGGAGAACGCCTGATGCTGTTATCCCGGCTGGACGATTGGAAAGGAAAAGATACGCCGCTCTCCGTAGGAGAATACCGCGGCCTTGCACTTTCATTGGAACACGGGGGCTTTGAATCTCTCCAGTTTACGCTGAAAGGTTCGCACACCTATCGCGGTGATCTCGGTTTGTCGGAATTAGGGGCAATTACCCGTATCGAAAATGCCGCCGGTCAGATCACAAAGCTCCTTTCCGATGAAAAAGACGAGCTCGCTAATTTTGAACGGCAGCTCATGGAAGCAAAAAAAGAAATCATCAAACCATTTGAGTACGAACAACGTTTATCGGAGTATGCCGCGCGGCAAAGCGAAATCAATACTTCGCTGGAGTTTCAGGAACTTCAGAAACAGGAGGATATCGTTTTGGATGAAGATAACGAAACGGAGGAAAATGAAGAGGTAAAGGAAGAATCCGTATGTGTCGGCATGGAAGTGGAGTAAACAGACCGGAAAATTTCAATTTTCGTTACTCACTCATTAAACGAATGAAAGATCATAGACTCAAATATCTGTCCATCAATGCTGATTATTTCATCAATGGGGATTGCTGTGCCATCGGTCATAACAACAACACGTTTATATTCATCTACCTTTTTTGCTGATCCGGTGGCAGTAACATAGGCACCGCCGTCTTTCCTTGCGTCCGGCAGAAAATAGGTGATTGCAATCTTGGGATGCTCTTTTAACCGATCCGCTATGATTTGCAGTCTGTCACTCAAAGCGTCTTGTGTATATTCGTCCAATTCTACTCTCTCATCAGTCAGTCTGGCGGTTTCTTTGATGGCGGAATCATAGCCGGTCAGTGCGGCAAAGGGGGAAAATTGAGCCGCTCGGTCAAGGACTGTCATGTGAGGGCGTGTCGCAGAGACATGGTGCGGTAGATTGATGATGTCGTCATATGCCCTTGTCATGCCTTGTGCCCTCCTATCTGCTTATTCCTGTCTACGGTAGTTGCGCCTTCCTTCAGATTCATACCCTTTAGGATGGCGTTTTTGCCATGTTTCTTTTTTATCTCCAACATTACTTCCTGCATCTTTTTTTCTCGTTCAAGTCCGACTTCCTCGGCTTCTTCTTTCGCCCGCGCAGCCGCATAATCCGTAAAGAGATTAAGCTGTTCAAAGTTGTTCGTCTTTTTAACAGTTGTCTCATCAACAACATGATTTGCAGTGATGTTGACTCTTCGAACCAGAAGATTTTTGTCAACAATGCGTTCAAACAGCTCTGTGACCGCATTCAGAATTAACTTTGTAGAGGAAGTCTGCCTGCCAAGATTAGCCGAACCATGTGCGGATTTAGGAACGGTGCGTCCATAGCGATCAGTGGTGATTGACCCCCGATATAATTTCTTAGTCTTCGGGTCTATTAGATTTTCAACATCATATCCCACCGTCAAAACAAGCTGGTCGGTCACAAGCCTTTTATCCACCAGATCAAGTACCAGCAAATCAGTCATTTCCCGTACAATCAATTTCGCTTTTTCAAAAGTATAGGCGGATTGAAGCACTTGACCCGATCCAAGGCTATTTGTACTTGGCTTGTATGCTTTAATATCCGCAATTGTACATGGTTCCCAGCCCCATGCATGGTCAATCAGCAGTTCGGCGTTGATGCCGAACTGCTTGTACAGAAAATCTCCGTTGTAATAATCGGTAGGTTTACCAAGAGAGCATCTTGCAATATCTCCCATCGTAAAAAGGCCGTGTTCCTCCAGCCTTTTGGCATAACCTTTGCCAACGCGCCAAAAATCTGTTAGAGGCCGATGCGACCACAGGGAGCGGCGGTAAAGATCGGCGCGTCGTCCGTCGTTTCGGATACTCCTGTCGTGATTAAGGGGACGATGGACGCGAAAAAAATCAAAGAGCTCCTCGGGCTCAGTCCGCTCTCGGACGCGGCAATGGATTCCGTGGCGAACGGTTCCAGCCGCATCCTGTGCATCCCGGTCGCGGCCAGTACGGGCGGAACGGTCGGAACTGTTTCTAAGACAGGCACCGGAACCGGAAGCTGCGCCGCAAGCGGAGCCCCTTACAATATTTTCAGCGTCATCGTAAAAATCACCGGAAAGGGTTCGCTCAATTCCGCGCTGTTTCAGGTTTCCGTCGACGGCGGGTATTCCTTTTCCGACGAGCTGACAATTCCGCTGAGCGGCACCTATGAAATTCCATCGACGGGGATCACCCTGACGTTTACGGCGGGGACCGGCGAAAACGCGGAAACGGATTCCTTCCTGATCGGGGACACTTACAGCTTTTCGACCACGGCCCCGGCTATGACCAACGCCGACGTGATCGCTGCGATCGCAAAAATTCGCAATCTTGCGGAGACGTTCGAGCTGGTGCATATTGTCGGGGAATCCACGGCGGACTTGTGGGCGGCGGTCGCCGCCGAACAGCTTACGCTGCAGAACACTTACCACAAGCCTGAACTATTTGTGCTGGAAGCCTACGCGCCGAATCAGAACGAAACCGCCGAAGCCTACGCCGCCAGGCTCATCGCAGACCGGAAAAACGTTAAGAATTACAACATTCAGGTCGTCTCCGCCCGGTCGCTTTATGTCAGGATGGACGGCACGACGAGGGAAGTCAACAACGCCGGGATCGTTTGTGGGCTTTACGCGGCGGCGAAACCGCAGCAGAGCATCGGGCAGACCAACGCGTTCGGAATATCTTCCGGCAAGATGCTGGGCCTTCGCCCGGCGGGAATCGAAGACTGCATTTCAGATCTTGACGAAGCGGGATTTTTGACATTCCGCAGATACGACGGGCTTGACGGCTATTTTGTTACAAACGCCCGCGTCATGTGCCCGGACGGATCGGATTATCCGTATGCCGAGGACGTCCGAATCCTGAATAAGATCATCCGCAAGGGCCGCGCCGAAGCACTTAAACAGCTTCAAAGCGGCGTCGACCTGGAAGACGTTGACGGGGATCTTGCCGCGAAGGCCGCCTTTATCCAGACGCCGCTTGACGAAATGGTCCGACAGAAAGAAATCTCCGCCGTGACCGTCACCGTGCCGCCCGATCAGGATGTTCAGAAGACCGAAGCCATGCAGGTCAAGGTCCGTTACGTTTCGCGCGGAATTGTTCGAGAAATCGACATTGACGTCGGTCAGACCACGGCTGCGGCGTCGGCGTCGTAAGGAGGATAGATCATGGCCATCATCAACGGCAGAAACTACGACTGGAGCAGCGTCGACATCAGGCTGCCCGGGATCAACATTGAAGTTCAGGAAATCGACTACGACGACGAGCAGGACAAGGAAGCCTCCTACGGCAAGGGAAACGCGCCGAGGGGATTCGGAACCGGCAACTACAAATCTTCCGGCAAGCTGTCCCTGCTCCGGGACGATTACAATGACCTGCTCGACTACTGCAAGAAACACAACATCTCGTTTTACGACCTCATTATTGACAAGATCGTTGTCTCCTACGCGAACTCCGGCCAGCGCACCCGGCAGGACGTGCTCAACACGGTTACATTCAACAAGCGCAGCCATAAAGCGGCGCAAGGGGACAAATCCCTTAAGATCGACCTTGACATGCTGATCGTAAACGGAATCGTTCAGGACGGCGTCAAGCCGGTTTAATCTCAAAATAACTGACAAAGGAAGCGTTTAAAATGGAAAACGAAGCTCAGAACGCCGTTCAGACCGTGCCGTCCGTTGACGACCTGAAGGCGAAATACGGCAAAGTTTATAAGGTGTGCGCAACGGTGCAGCCGGATGACGATACCTCAGTCGACGTTGAATTTGTGTTCAAAAAACCGTCGACGGCAAGCTACGACCGGTATATGAAGACGGCGTCCAACGGGATGACCAAAGCGACGGAAGCGTTTCTGTACGACAACATTGCCGACGAATACAAGCCGCAGCTTGAGAGCACGCTGGGTGAATATCCGGCGCTGGCGATTTCCGTCGCGGAGAAGCTGCTCGCCATGCTCGGCCTCTCCAAGCTCATAAATTTAACGACACTTTAGAAGAACTGCTCCAGGGGGTGCGGGACGACTTTGTCGAAGCCGGAACGCTCGAAATCCACCGGTATGTGCCCCCCGCCCTTCTAAAGGGAAAAGACCTTGGAGCAATGGACATTGACGAATTCCTTCAGATGTTCGCCTATGCCCGGTATTTGGAGGAGGTCGAGGAGAAAATCACCGCCCGCGCGATTTCGGAGGTTTTCTCGGAAGACTAAAAAACTCCGGCCCAAAAAGGACCGGAGTTCCGGAATTGGTAACTGATTTAAAGAACCGGCTTCCGATGATGAAGCCATGCGCTGTAGACTCTCGTTGCGTCTTTTGTCGTTTTAAAAATCTTCTTAACATTCTTTTCTTTATAACGACCCATAGTCTGTTCATTCCCTAGCCAAAGAATATAAGGAATATTATAAACTGTCAGAGGAATGAAAATTAGAACCGACAGTGCGACAGCAACAACCGCTCCAACACAGAGCGCGAAAATCAGCACATGAAAGAAAGCTGCAAAGAATACCATAATTTCCCTCCTCTTTTTTCTTTAACTATATCACGACTCGGGGGTGATTGCAATAGGCGGCGGACTGGAATCTGTATTTAAGCTTTCGGTCATCATGAACATGATCGACAACCTCACGACTCCGATGGTCCGCGTTACCTCGGCGGTCGACAGCTCCGCGAGTAAAATTCAGAACCTCGGCGTTAAGTTCGGGGACTACGCGAAAGCCGGGGCGGCAATCGCAGCAGTAGGAGAACAGATCACGGACGCGGCGCTCAAGCCGGTCGAAGCGACGTTCGCTTCGCAGAAGGCGCTCGGAGAGCTGAGTTCCCTCGGCATCAAGGACCTCGGGACGCTGAACCAGGCGGCGACGGATTTTTCCGACAAATGGGCCGGTACCTCAAAGTCCGATTTCATCACGGCGGCCTACGATATCAAGTCCGGAATTTCCTCTCTGTCTGACAAGGGAGTCGCGGACTATACCACGCTCGCGGGCGAAACCGCCAAGGCCACAAAGGACACCATCGCGGATATGACTTCATTATTCGCGACCGGCTACGGAATATACAAGGATTATTACAGCAAAATGTCCGACACGGATTTCGGAAAGATGTTCTCGGCTGGCATTTCGACCGCCGTTCAGAAGTTCAAAACGACCGGCTCCGGAATGTCGGAATCGATCCGAACACTCGGGGCCTCCGCCACCACGGCAAAGGTTCCGCTCGAGGAGCAGCTCTCCGTTCTCGGCATGCTTCAGGCGACGATGTCCGGCAGTGAAGCCGGGACAAAATACAAGGCGTTCCTGCGAACCGCCGCGTCGGGCGGCAAGGCGCTGGGCCTGAGCTTTACCGATGCGAACAACCAGCTGCTTTCCATGCCTGAAATTCTCGCGAAGCTGCGCGGAAAATTCGGCGACACGATGGACGCCGCCGAAAAGATGCAGCTCCAGAAAGCGTTCGGCGACACCGAGGCGGTTTCACTGATCGACCAGATGTATTCGAAAACGGGCAGCCTTCAAAACAATATCGTCGGCATGTACGGGGCGCTCGGTCAGGGGACCAAAGCAACGCAGGACATGGCCAGTGCGATCAACAACACCAAGCCCGATCAGATCGAGGTCACCCAGCAGCAAATCCACAATCTGGAGGAGACCCTTGGAAGCACCATGCTCCCGACCATCGGAGAACTGATGGAAAAAGCGAGAGACGTCCTGAAGGTCGTCACCGACTGGGCACAGAAAAACCCGGCGCTGGTCAAGGGACTTCTGTCGGCGGCGCTCGCTATCGGCGGATTCCTGACGATCGGCGGGTCAATGGTCGCTGTTTTGGGTGGGATAGGATTAATCACCACAAAGACGGTAGGGTTCTTTGGCTCATTTGGGACTGCTCTGTTAAAACTCCCGGATAAGTTAACCGACATACGCATTATGACAATGCTTGCCGGGGACAAAATCAAGGATTTCGGCGGATTTCTCAAGACGGGACTCGGCGCGGTCAAGGATTTCGGAGGCGGACTTTTGAACATGGCCCGTCAGGGGATCGCCTCGGCGGTCGAGGCTCTGCCGGGACTGATTTCATCGGTCTGGAGTTTTACCGCCGCGCTGTTCGCGAACCCGGTCACCTGGATCGTGATCGGCATCATCGCGCTGGTGGCCGTGATCATCCTGCTTAAGACGCATTGGAGCCAGGTCACGGCATGGCTGCAGAGCACCTGGAACGGTTTCGTCAACAATATCGTCTCCGGATTCAACACGGTTAAAAGCTGGTTTACGGGGCTTCCCGGCTGGGCGCAAATCGCGATGGCCGTCTTCCTGCCCTTTATCGGGATTCCGCTTTTGATTATCACGCACTGGGATCAGATCAAAGCCTTTTTTGCCAATCTGTGGAACGGGATTTCGGACGGCGCGAAGGACGCGGTCAACTTTGTGATCGGGGCGCTGGACGCCTTGCACTTCACGATTCCGTCCTGGGTGCCGGGCATCGGCGGCTCGTCCTTCGGCTTCAATATTCCAAAGCTCGCCGAGGGCGGCGTCGTGAATTCGGCAACGTCGTTTATCGCGGGGGAACACGGAAAAGAAGCCGTTATGCCGCTTGAAAACAACACTGGCTGGATCGGCGGTCTGGCGCAAAGCTTACTCAACAGAATCGTCGGCCTCACGTCCGGCGGGACTTCCGAAAAGGTCAGCCTTCAGCAATCGGTAAAAAAGGTCAGCCTCACGCAAACAACCAGCGAAAAGACCCGGACAGAGACAAACACGTCCATTAGGGAAAAAGGAATCACTATCAACAAGCTGTATATCCCGGTCGGCCTGACAAAGATCAAGGACCTTCCGAAGTTTCTCGCGTTCCTTCGCGAGCTGGAGGATTACGTCAACGCGAACGGTGGGTCGGTCGGCGATACAGCGACAGAAACATCCTGATGATGCGGGGGGATCACATTGATTTATACCGACGACAACGACGTCAAGATCGACGGGGTGGTTCTCCCCGGTCTCGTCAAGAGCTTTGAAATCCAGCAGGACGCGCAGATTGACGAGGAGGACGTCGAGGGCAGCACCTCCAAGCCCAAACAGGCCACCGGCTATGAGGACGCGAAAATCTCGATCGAGATCATTCTCGACGATAGTCCAACCGAAACCAAGGAACAGAAGCTGACCAAGATTCAAAACCTGTTCAAGGTCAAGAGTCAGGGAATCCCGATCATACGGACCATCGTTAATCAGCACACGGCCATTCGCAATATTTCAAAAATCCTGTTTAAATCGCTGTCAAGCAAAGCGACAAATTCCTCCGGCCAGCTTTCCGTCAGCATTGAATTATGGGAGTATGTGCCGACGACGATCACCGTGACAAAGTCGGGCGCGTCATCCGCCAGCAAGAAATCAGCCAACAAGAAATCCGTCAGTTCCGCCAAGAGTGGAAGCGCGTCGTCGGGCGGTTCCAGCGGCCTTAGTTCTTCCTATCAAAGCTATCTGAAGAGCGACCGTGGCACTGCTCCAAAGCTGACGAACAAGACGGCGCTGACTCCGGCGCAGGACACGGCGGATGCGTCAAAATACCGGGGCGTCATAAAGGCGATGCCCTATTGAGGTGACGGCATGAGCACAACGCAGGAACTGTTTTATCCCGAGGTTTCCGTGAGCGTCGGGAATGATACCTTTGCAAAAGGCATCGAGACCGAAACGTATTCCTCCAAGGATTCCTATTTCGACTGGGCTAAGATTCGGTTTACGGAAGAATTTCAGCCAAAGATCAGCATTTCGGAAGGCGAACCGGCTTCCATCAAGCTGGGGTATTCGGGAGCGCTGGAGGAAGTTTTTCACGGTTACGTCGAAAAGGGATACAACGGCGGGATCGGCAAAAATGAAATTCTGCTCAAGGACGATATGCTAAAGCTGGAAAGCACCTTGATCACCGAAACATTCCTGAACGCGACGCCGCAGGAGATTATTTCCTTCGCTCTTTCCAAAGCCGGAATCCAGTCGCCGGTGCTGTCAAATGAGACGTACCCGGCGAAAAAGATTTTCCCGGTCTCAAAAAAGAGCGTCGTCGCCCTCCTGCGGGAGATCAATACCGCGTGGGGAATCATCGCAAAGGCATTTTTTCGGCAAGGTGTTTTCTACTGGAATACGGCTCCAAAGCAATCGCAAATCTATGTTTTTACCTACGCGCAGAATATTATTTCCCTGAACCGGGTCAACGGAAGGTGGGAGCTCGTCACCGTTTCGGTGCCATTCGTTCACCATTCCGATACGATCCGGGTGGACCATCCGAATTTGTCCGGAGATTTCACGGTCGGCAAGGTCACGTTTTCCACCGAGGCGACGGGGTTCGTCCGGACGCATCTTTACTTTTAGGAGGGATTTCATGGTTTCCGAATTTATGGAGACGGGCGTTCAAAAGGTACTGTCGGAGAAATACCCGCACCTGCTCCTCCCCGCCGTCCTATACGCCGCCGTAACGGCAGCGCAGGACGCAAACGGTTATTATGTGTACGCTCTCAAAATACTTGACAAAAACGGCGAGGTCGATAACGGTTTCAAGGAAATCCCGAACGTCCGGTCAAAGGTTCAGGTGGAGAAGGGAACCACCGTTGCGGTCGTGCTGCCATACGGTGAGCTGAATCCTTATATCCTTGGGGTGGTGGTCTGATGGCAAACCTTGGGGACACGGATATTCGTTTAGATGATTCCTGGCAGCTCACGCGGGCTGCCAATGGGGACGCGCCCGTTGCATCCGGTCTCGACTGCCTGATGCAGGACATCCGGCTGGAGGCAATGACGCAGGAGGGCGAGCTGTTTTACGACGCCGATTGGGGCTGGTCCCTGCTGGATTTCGCGCAGAGCGACGGCAATGAACTGGTAGAACTTGAAATTCAGCAGCGCATTCGGACAAAGCTTTCCAGGCATTCCGAGATCGACGTTGAGACAATCGCGACCTCCGTAAGCTTCAGCGCCGATATCATCCGGATTCATACGACGTTTCAGTTTGTAAACGATTCCCGGACGCAGACGGTAGATACCGGTATCGACCGGGTAAATGTGGAGGTGGTAAACAGTGATTGACACGGAAATTCTGGATGAGGTTCTCCCCGTTCCGGATATTGACGATCTGAAGGACAATACGGTCGCGGAGCTGCAGGACGCGGGTTTCGCCATCACGAATTTTAATTCCGGCGGCATTTTTTACACCCTTACGATGATCGCGCTAAAAGTCTATATTGAGCTGATTACCCTTTGCCGGACCGTCCTGTCAAATATGTTTGTCACTCACGCGGAAAAAACGTGGCTGGACCTGAAGGCCGGGGACTTTGCAAAAACACGAAAGGCGGCGGTTAAGGCTCGGGGAAATGTCACGGTTTCCCGGGCGGCGTCCGGAGACGCGGTCACAATTTCCAAAGGGCAGGTCTTCAAAACCCAGAAAGACATCAACGGCGACGAGCTGCGCTTTTTCTCGCTGACCGACACGGTGCTGCAGCAGGGTGCGCTCAGTGTGGACGTGCCGGTGGAAGCAGAAGCGGCGGGAGTAAAATACAATGTATCCTCCGGGCAGATCGTCAACACTCTGATGCATATCGAGGGCATCGACACGATCACCAACAAAGAGGACTGGCTTAAAACCGAGGGCAGCGATGAAGAAGACGACGACAGTCTTCGGTCCCGCACGAAGAACGCCTGGTCCGAATTGTCCACCCTGCCAATCGCCGACAAATACAAAAATGTCGCTGAGGCCGTTTCGGGGGTACTGTTTGTACGGGTCGACGACGATCAGCCGCGAGGCCAGGGCAGCGTCGATATCATCGTAACCGGCACGGCTGGCGCGGCTACGGAAAACCTGCTTGCGAGCGTACAGACAGCCGAGGAAGAAATCAAGGGGCCGTATGACAACATTGAGGTCAAGAGCTCAACCACCCAGGCGCAGGACATCAGCGTGACGGTGACGGTTTCCGCTTCCCTTGATTCGACCGGTCTGGAAGATAAGGTCAAGGCGGCGCTCAGCTCGCTTCTGGCGGTCAGCAAGGACCGCAGCCTCAACGAGCTTACCATTGCCGATATGATTTACGCGATCAAAAGCAAGTGCTCCGAGGTACAGAACGTCAAGTTTACCACGCCGACCGAAGATGTGACGCTGGAGACCGATCAGATCATCATTGCGGGAACGATCACCGTTACGGTGGAGAAGGTGTAGGCATGTTTGACAATTTCGGCGACTATATGTTTTGGCTTCTTTTTACTCCGCTCAAGCGGGTAAAAAAGTCGGTTAATCAGTTTTACATTTTCTGCAAGGTGATCGGAAAGCTCTTTGACAACGCAAAGGACGCGATCTTCAGGGTGCGGACGGAATCCATGATCTTATCGGCCAGCGAGGTCATGCTGACGGTGCACGGCAAGGACCGTGATATGCCGCGCCTGAAGGGCGAGGGCACAGAAGGATACCGCAGACGCCTATCCATGAAAGCAATTATCGCGGAAAAGGCTGGGACAAACGAAGGGCTCATTCTTGCGGTCAAGGCGCTGGGCTACCAAAATGTAAGAATAGAGCCCCTGTACCTGACCGCCCCCTCCCGGTGGGCGGAGGCAATTCTCTGGATCAGCGGCGGCGATTTCATTATAACCGATCGCGATGTAATTCAAAGCGAGATCAACAAGGTTAAACCGGCATCGGCAAAAATCAGTCTGGCGCAGGAACAGGTTTACGACGGTACAACTTATTGCGCCGGGGTGCTGGAAATCGGACGAATCAGAACATTCAGGCAGGTGTAAATTATGGCATTCGGTAGTTTTATTCAAACAAATTTCGGGCGGCAGTTGGACGCCAAGCATTACGCGGGAAAGGGCCTTCGCTTTTCGCGAATGGCCCTCGGAGACGGGGACATCGAGACAGCCTCCGTGTACGACGTCACGGCGCTCAAGTCGGAAAAGCTGTCACTGAAGATCGACGTGGTTTCCGTGACGGACGATGAGGCAATCGTCACGGCCTCGTTGCTCAGCTCCAATGTGGACACGGGCTTTAACCTGAAGGAAATGGCATTGATGGCCACAGACCCGGACACAAACGAGGAAGGAGCCTATTCCTACAACCGGGACAGCAGCGACGGAGAATATGTTCCGGACAAAAATTCTTCGACGACGCTGAGCG
The DNA here is from genome assembly GCF_046707225.1 of Caproicibacter sp. NCBI lineage: Bacteria > Bacillati > Bacillota > Clostridia > Eubacteriales > Acutalibacteraceae > Caproicibacter > Caproicibacter sp. Next base: position 58,935 of record NZ_JBJKOP010000032.1, read on the forward strand.
AATATTTGCGGGTCCGCTGCAAGGTCGAAGATACTGAAAACATCACGTTTGATGCAAGCGGAAATCCCCTGTATATCACAAAGCAGGAGCTTGCCTCAGAGGTTGAGGGCCAGATCGCTGCGATGAAAGGCGTCACAGGTGGTTTGGCTCTGTATGACACTCTGAACGCCCACATCTCCGACACCGTCGCCCACATGACGCAGACACAGAAAGACCAGCTCGCGGCGGCGGTGCCGAACAGCCGGAAAATCAACGGTCACGCGCTGACGGGGGACGTGAATCTGACGAAATCAGACCTCGGCCTTGGCAACATAGACAATACGGCAGACGCGAATAAATCCGTCAACTATGCCAACAGCGCGGGATACGCGGGCTCTGCGGGGAGCGCCCCGGCAAACGGCGGCACGGCAACCTATGCCACGTACAGCAGCCACGCGGTTAGTTCTTCCGGATCGGCAGTCAGGAATAATACAATTTCATCATCTTCTCCGTCTGGCGGGCAAGATGGTGATACGTGGGATTACATCGGAAATTGAGGTGATAGAAATGTCCGGACGATATGGAAATATAAGCGGCACGATTACGCAAGCAAATAAACGATTCGGAAATATTGGTGGTACATGGACACCGGTTAATAAGCGATACGGGAACATTGGCGGAACCTGGACACAATCATATTCCGCCGCAGTTCCGATTGTATTTTATTCTATTTTGGGTAATGGAAATTATGCTTATTCTGATACATATTCAAATTTGTCATCGCAGAATACACTAGCGGTGCAGGCACATTATTTGACAGATCACAAATATAGCGGAACATATGAAGTTGTGTTATTTTGTAAGATGCCACACAATATTAATTTCAGCACCTTTGGAAACGCTGTATTACGCTTGAAAGGTAATATATCACATTATTTGAGCAATGGTGTTATTACAGGCGTTTTTGCTGGAATTACTGCGTGGGCAGGTATTGGTTCACCAACTATTGTGGCTACCAAAGATCTTATAGATACGATTGGCCCTGGGACCGGCACCACCGCTATAGATTACACGTTTACAAATATTGTGACCGGAGATCAGAGCGGCTTTATTATGTTTGGTATGGACTTGTCGGTCTATTCATCATCTTCGTTGACAGCTACTGCAAGCTTAGATTTAACGGGCGCCATTTGGGTTCCTACAAACGAGAAACTATTTTATACTGCATAAAAAATGGAGGTTTAAAATGTCAGAAATATTAAAATTTACAGATGGAACAGAATTACCGATTATTGCTTGGTGTAATCCGGGCGACATCAATTTCCAAGGCGCATATCGAAAACAGCGGACGGCCAGGATCGCCGAATCCGCCGTCGAATCCTTGGATACCTTAAAAACACTTTTGTCGGACAGCGCAAAAACGGTAAAGCTCATCCATACGCTTGAGCCGGGCGTAACGGTTGAGCAGGTCGATACCACAGCCACGGCAGACAGCGACGGCACTACGACCGCGACGAGAGACGACGGCAACGGCGACGTCATGACCACGGTGACTACTGTGAGCACCGACACGACCGCCCACACCCGGACCACCACGGTTCAGCAGTCGGTGGAACTGGATAACTTTGTATTCCCCCATCATGTTACCTACAAATATGATGTGGGCGAATACGAAATCGGACTTTGCCAGAAAACCGACACGGAATTGCAGGCGAAAGCTGCGCAGGAAATGCTTGCCGCCGTGCTGAACGCATAGAAAAGAGGTAAATCATGAAATTTGAGGTTTTAAAGACCATGTACGAAAATAAGCTGCTCACCCTATCCGGAATAAAAAAGTCCGTAAAGCTCGGATTTATTGACGCCGACGACTACAAAACAATCACCGGCGAAGATTACGAGGCAATTTAAAAATATTTTGGAGGGAATCAAAATGACAAAAACAAATTTAGGACTGGTGGCGTTTGCAAATCAGGCCCTTGAAGCTGGGACGGGGTATGTTTACGGGACAATCGGGCAGGTTTGCACCGCGTCCTTGCTTAACCAGTGCGCCGCTCGGTACCCGGATAGCAACCTTGCAGGCGGAGCTATGAGAAGGCTCGGCGAAAAATGGATCGGGAAGCGGGTTACTGACTGTATCGGTCTGCTAAAATATTACGTTATGTCCGACGGATACGGCAAAGACCCGGCTTACGATTCCAATTACGACAAATCGGCAAACGGAGCCTATAATCAGGCAACAGTTAAAGGGCCGATTTCCACGCTCCCGGAACTGCCTGGAATCTGCCTCCATATGGACGGCCATTTCGGCATCTATATCGGCGACGGATACGCCATTGAGGCGCGGGGAACGGCGTATGGCGTCGTCAAAACGCGGGTTAAGGACAGACCATGGACGGCGTGGTTCCGTTCACCGTGGATTGAGTACATTTCCGAGAGTTCAGCATTTAAGTGTGATACAACCATGCCTGTCAAACTTTCTCTCGGACAAGCCTATCAGTTCAAGGTTACTTCCGAAACGGCGCCCACTGTGACGGTCGGCACTGGCGGCGTAGTTACGCTCTTGCCGAGGTATCGTGACGGCAAGGATAGTTTTTTCTACATTGTCGGTATCGGCAGCTCAGGCAGTGAAGCTGGAATCTATGTCAATGGAGCAAAGCAATTTGTCGCCCGAAGAGCATAAAATTAGTGCAGTGGATACAGGCTTGAAACCCTGCTTCCACTGCACTGCTCTTATCCTTAGAATTATTTCTAATAACGGCCTTAGTTTTTGCCAGAAATGTTGAGACGATTTGCCAAAAATCTTGTCGCGCCACACAGTGCATCCGTTGAGACACCATACAAATCAGCCAATTTTGTTAGCATTTTTAAATTAGGCTGGGTTTTTCCGGATTCATAATAGGAATAGGTGGATCTGTCTACGAAAAGATACTGCGCCACTTTTTTCTGTGTCAGTCCATTGCTTTCCCGCAGCAATTTCATGTTTTGGGCCAGTTTAATGCCGGGCCCCTTTTGCAGCACATTCAGACTAACTGATCGCATCATCTATCTCCCCCTATGTTTCAGTATAATAATATTTTATAACATTAATATCTTGTTGTAAATAACAAGTAAATATATTTATATAATAAAAACCTGTCTTGTTAAAATGGATGATAGGGGTGGTTACTTGAACAATCTGAAAATATTGCGTGAAGAGGCTGGTCTAAGCCAGCAAAAGTTAGCGGATCAGTTGGGTCTGACACAGCAGGGCATCTTCAGTTATGAAACCGGTGCATATGAGCCTGATATTTCCACACTGAAACGGCTTGCTGACTTTTTTAATACTTCCATAGATTATCTGGTTGGAAATACGGAGATCAGGCGCAGAATTGAGAGAACAGAGAAATATGATCTCAATGAGCAGGAAATGCAAATAGTAGATGAGTACAGAGTTTTGTCTTCGAAGGCGCAAAACAGCTTTCGCCTTATTCTGGAAAGCCTTACTGATTTAGAAAAAGGGTGCTGATTTTATCAATCGGCACCCTTTTTCCTATTCACGCTTACGGTAAACCAGCTGTTGTATCAAAACATTGCTGCTATCTCTTTCCCAGACTTGGATTCAATATGGAAAGCTTATACACTTGATTCTTCAACAAGTTTGTTTCGGTCCATTGTCCGTCCTGATCAATCATTTCATGAAGGAGCACATCATTTCCGTTCGTAATCCGTATAAAGTCAAAACGATATTTCTCCCCGCCGCCCGACGCGTAAACCGAGATCATGTTCCCGCTTTGTTCCGTTTTGTCGACGTGATCGATCAGGTGATACCAGTCCTGATAGATAATTGGCACAAGAGATTGGGCGTCATAGTCCCAGCCGTGCATAGGATGACATAAAAAATCTTCAGGGAAATAATCAATCGCTTTGATTTTCCAGCCTTTATTCTTGTTTAGTTCCGTAGTGACAATGCCGTAAAAATAGGCAAAGTGGCTCCCGGAATAGTAACCGACCGGGTCGTTCATCGGCGCCCCGGTAATCACTTCCGCTTCGATCATATGGTAGTGAAGACGAATTGTCGCTATGAAGCACTTAAAAAAACAGATCCTTTTGTCCCCTGAATAGCGTTGAATTTGCGGAATAATTTCGGTATAATAATATAATCAGAATGAAGAAGGAGTTGGTGAAGATGGCGGACAAGTTGCATCAACAATATGTCCTGATGCACAAAAACATACCTGTTGCCGATTTGGAGCTTGATACTGCATCCGGTTCCATCTCCGCCGTAGGTTCCGCTCACGAAGAAGCGCATGTTCCCATTGGCATTTCTGTGAAAAAGGGAAAAATCGACCGGGCAGCCCTGAATGAATGGTGGAAAGGCCGGGCAATTCCGGCAAGCCGTGATGGAATACGTCACGCGCTGACGGAACTGAATGTTTCTACAACACAACAGCTTCTGGATAAATGCCTGGGACTCAGCCTGTCGGACCAGTATTGGATACGCCCTAAAAAGGCAGGGATTGAATGGCGAGATATCAACTTCTTTGATCACACCTTTTCCGATGATATTGGAAATATCCTGTTTGGCAAGGGGTCGTCCAGTGATAATGTCAGTTTGATGTCACCCGATAACACCTCGGACGGATGGCTGAAAAAGAAATGGGCCATTCTTGACGGGAAGCGGTGCCTGATCAAAGGCGGAAGCGGTGCCATTCAGCAGGAACCGTACAATGAAGTGTTGGCAAGCCGGATCATGGACCGACTTAGGATTCCCCATGTTTCTTATACGCTGATGTTGCAGGATGACTACCCATACAGTGTCTGCCAAGATTTTATTACCCCGCAAACGGAATTGATATCTGCATGGTACATCATGCTGACGCAGAAAAAGCCGAACCATATTTCCGTGTATCAGCACTATATGTGAGGCATTGGGAATCCCCGGTGTGCAGGATTCGCTTGACCGGATGATGGTGCTGGACTATATCATTGCCAATGAGGACCGTCATCAGAATAATTTTGGAGCAATTCGGAATGCGGAAACACTGGAATGGCTTGGCTCAGCCCCTATTTACGATAGCGGATCTTCCCTTTGGTTTTCCAAGCCGCAAGCTATGATTAATGCCAACGCAACGACTCCATGTAAACCGTTCAAGGCTGACCATGAGGAACAAATCAGGCTCGTATCCTCTTTTGATTGGCTTGACTTGTCGGCGTTGAAAGGTATCGATGACGAATTCCGCGACATTCTGAATGGCTCCTTGTTTATTGACGAAACACGGCCTGACGCTTTGTGCTTTGCACTCCGTAAACGGGTAGAAATGTTGGCGGAGATCGTAAACTCACGTGGTGAGCAGCTCCCCGTAGACAATTTTAGCGCGGATATAACGGAAGATGTGGCATATAACGGAACGGATAGCGAGGATGAGGACTTAGAACGGTAACTAAATATTATTGGGAGGGACTGTTGCAAAATGTATTTGCGATAGCACATTGCACAAGAAAACAGTCTCTATAAAAAGAAGATGCACCTTGAAACGGCTTTCTTGAGCCATCAAGGTGCATTTTTTGTGCACTATTTTTTCATCAAGACTATTTTCTAACAGCCTCTTTTATACTTCTATGAAGATGGCGTTAGAAACAGAAGGTCTCCACAAGGTGCTATTATGATTAATAGACGCATATAAAATATTATCACTTATTTTGAAAAAATTGCCCTCTTCAGGGCAATTTTTCTTGACTTCTACGGTATAAGTGAAAGGAGATCAATTTGTTTGGAAATAAAACAACAGCCAAATAAACTAAAACAAACAATTTATAGGAGGTAGGCTCAATGAGTCAAAAGTCCATATCTACGGTGCAAGCAGCATCCAATGTCCAGATTTCCTACTTGAGCAGCGGTACATGGAAGACCATTAATGACCAAGTACAAAGCTCTATGGATGGCATCAAAATTCAGACAAGCTCAAACAGTTCCTATTATTTACAGTATCGGACATGGAATCAGGGGAAAACAGATTATTACCCTTATGTAAAAAGTAATGTAAATGATTATGCCGGCTCGTCGGGCAAACCTGTCCAACGGCTCCAAATACAGGCATACCAAAATGATGGCACAAAACTGTCAGCAGGTATCGTTGTAATGTATCGGGCATTTGTTGATGGAGAATGGCTACCTTGGGTAAGCAATGCCGACCCTGAATGGATGCGAAGCGTACAAAACAAATACGATTTGGGTGGTACTCTGGATACTGATGCATCTTATGCCGGTAAATCAGGCAAAAATATCAGTGGCATTGAAATCCGTGTTTATGAAGAAGGAGCAATTGGAGACTTTTCCGGAGGGGAGGCAACAGCATTCCTAAGCTACATGGCTGATAGTACTTCAAATTGGAATTCTTTTGAAAGAAGCACAGTCGCGTCCCATATTGATGGGATCAAAATGCAAACTACAAACAAACCTTATTATCTCTTATATAAAACGTGGAACTCCGGTCAGTCCTCTTATTATCCGGCAGTTAAGAGTACCGACAATGATTATGCAGGCTCTGCGGGGAAGCCGATTCGGAGATTAAGCATTCAGGCATATAAGAACGATGGCACAAAATTGGTTTCTGGTGTTATTGTTATGTACCGTGCCTATGTAAATGGCGAGTGGCTGCCTTGGGTGAGCAACGCTGATCCAGAATGGATGAGAAACGTACAGAACAAATACAGTTTAGGCGGTACGTTGGACACGGGCGGTTCATTCGCTGGTGAAGTAAATGAAAATATAAGCGGCATTGAAATACGTATTTTTGAAGATGATTCCCTGAATGCCGGAACAGATGATTTCTCAGGAGACGAACTTAGTCTATCATTAAGTTATATGGCTGACAGTAACGATAATTGGAACGGCTTCAATGGAAGTGTAACTGCATCACATATTGATGGAATCAGAATTCAGACAAACTCGGATCAGTCCTTTTATCTGCTTTATAAGACTCTGAATTCCGGCCATGATACGTACTATCCTGAAGTATCAAGTACGGGGAATGATTATGCAGGTTCAGCAGGAAAACCAATCCAGAGGTTAAGTATCCACGCTTATCAAAATGATGGTACAAAATTGATTTCCGGCATTGTCGTAATGTATAGGGCTTTGGTCGATGGAAGGTGGCTGCCTTGGGTCAGTAACGCTGACCCCGTGTGGATGCGTGGCGTTCAAACTCAGTATAACCTGGGCGGCACATTGGATCTAGATGCCTCTTATGCGGGTGCATCGGGTAAAAATATCAGTGGTATCGAAATTCGGGCATTTAAAGGTGACACAGACCTTACGCCGATAGAAAACTTGCCTGGAACTGAAACTACGCCATCCTTAAGTTATATGTACGACAGCATTTCAAACTGGCATTCCTTTGACAAAAGCGTGATGTCAGCACACATTGATGGAATAAAAATACAAACCAGCCCGAATAAACAATATTATATTAAATATCAAACCTGGAATTCCGGCCAGTCTTCCTATTATCCGGAAGTTGCCAGCACAGAAAACGATTACGCAGGTTCAGCAGGAAAGCCAATTCAGAGAGTAGGACTCCATGTCTATAGAAGTGATGGTGTAAAATTAACAACCGGTGTTGTTGTCATGCTTAGGGCTTATGTGGATGGAAATTGGCTACCTTGGGTTAGTAATGCCGATCCTGAGTGGATGCGGAGCGTTCAAAGCAAATATGATTTAGGTGGAACACTGGATACTAACGGCTACTACGCTGGTATAGCGGGTAAAAATATCAGTGGTATCGAGATCCGAGTTTTTGAAGAGAATGGAATAAATACAACACCTACTACACCCACAGGAAATTACAAAATTATTCAGGCGCCATTTATTTCACAATTGGGGGATTATCCCACCGGATGTGAAAGTGTTACTGCCGTCATGGCACTTAATTACGCGGGGATTAATACCTCAGTGGATACGTTTATTGATACTTATCTGGATAAATCCACTATACCATTTGATCCAAATCTCACATTTGGCGGAAATCCCAGATCGTCCCACTCATATGGATGCTATGCCCCTGTGATTAAAAAAGCTTTGGATCAAGCTTTGTCAGGGAAAAACTATGGGGCTAATGTATTGAGCAACGTATCCTTGGAAACATTGTGCTCTCAATATATAGATAAAGATATTCCGGTAATTATGTGGGCTACGATGTATATGAATCCACCATATATCAGTTCTACGTGGACATTTAATGGAAAATCAATTCAATGGATTGCACCGGAACATTGTTTGTTGCTCGTAGGATATGATGAAAACAATTATATTTTCAACGACCCTCTGCAAACACAAGCCCTAAAGTATTACAGTAAATCGTCCGTGGAATCCGCTTACCAAGGACTATATAGTCAAGCCATAGTGATTGTTGAAAAGGAGGAGCCTACTAACCCGCCCGCTCCGCCTGTATATCGTTATGGCGCTGTTAAGAACCCGGTAACAGGTGAAATTTATCCGATTATGCTCTATGAAAATGGCAAACAATATATTGAACCGGCTTACCAGCCAGAAACAAATGCAGCTGAAATGAAGCCAACCTTGCTGAATAAAGCTACGTTCAATGTGGCCAAATTTATTTCCGGGCTTGAGTTTGATGACAGCCTAAGCAAAGCGGAAAATCATCCGGTGCTTGGTAATATAATGGGTATTGTTATTGGTGGTATTACGTCTTTTAATGAAAGCTGGGAATCACTATATATAGATATTAACTATTATAAAGTGCCCGCTACTGGACAGAAGAAAGCAGTGATTGAATGTGGTGAATCAAAATACAACGAATTATTTAGTAAGTGGAATTTCTATGGTATTCCTGTGTCTTTGAAATCGCTGCATAGCATATGGACTGGTGCTGGGGCTTGGGAGGCAGCCGCTTGGGAAAAAGCTGTTAACGATATGGCAAAAGAGCAGTATGGAAAATATAAAAGCGTAACGCCCAACAGCGATTACCATTATGATCTGGAATATACGCTTGATGCAAAAAGAGAAAATGATAAGTACGTTTCTTATATTTTCTTGGGTGACGGTGGAAAAATGTATGAGTATGCCAAAATGTATGATAAAGAGAAAATTGAAATAGTCGTAACACAAGGACTCTTGAATGAAGAGGTTGATCGGCTAAATATTCTCCCGTTGCTCAGTCCCGTAAGTCCGTTGCCGGAAGACAAAGTTGCTTTGTTTAACATTATGGTACAGTGAAATTGTATGATACAAAAAGAAGAGGGCTGATTTCAGCCCTCTTTTTGTATCTTGTTATCTTTGACAGTAAAGTGTTCGGTTACCTTCAAGGAATCAGCAACCCATAGTGCAATCTTTCCAGAAGACAAATCTACGGAATCATCAAATGCTCCGGTAACTAAATAGGGAATGTCCTCTCGATAGCATTGTATAATATGATGCTTTTTACCCCCATAGGTATAGGAATACTGAACTTCCGTTATTTTGCCGTGAGTGCCATCATAATGTTTATAATTGGAATCAATTTTTGGAGGATTTACCTTACTCGATGAATCAGAGCTTAACATACTTGCGGCATTCGCAAACGATTGTTTCATATGCTCTTCATATGCACTGGTTTTTCCGGCGAACAGATCTTTATACATTTGCTTATCTTTTTCAGATAACGCTGACCCTGAATAGTAGTAATTCCCAATTCCTACCATAAACGGCAGGGAATCTTCCTCTGTTTCAAATTTTTTCTCAACGGCATTCTCAGGACACGCAACAACGGATAAATTATATTGCGGACCGGAAACCCAGCCTCCTGGTACTCCGAATTCAAAAGTCACAAGATCCCCTTTACTATTTTGTGTAATAGTCTTTAATGAAACCGGTGGATTCCCCACTGTGCTTTTGTTCGTTTGGCATCCAACCAAAAGGAGCAATAAGGTGAGCGCCATAAGTGTAATAGATAATTGTTTCTTTCTATTCATTCTTTCCCTCTTTTTTATTTATTGTTCTATTTTAGTCAGTCTGATTCTAATTCACCGTTCCACTGACTAGCAAGAAATTTATAACCCATGGAAAAAAGTTAATTGAAGCTGTTAATTCCAGCGTCTTCCCTAAGTAAGCAGATAAAATATCGGTTCTAATAGTTATTATAAAGCATTGTATTTATTATAAACATTATATCATTTCTGTTTCTTTTTTCTACCAGTTTCACACAAGTATTTTTTGGAAAATATTAGGTAATAGGAACACTTCTGTTTTCGCTTTTTCATGGAGCGAAGCGACCAAGCCCCTGCCGGTAAACCGGCAGGGGTAACTTAATGCCAAAATCTCAGATTTTGGAGTTAAGGCAGGAATAGCCGTCATACTTCCGGCGCGTTTACAGCTTGAAAGCAGAGCTTTCAACCGTTCTCTTCGGTATGATTTTATATTCTCAGTATGATTTTCGTCATACTGCGGAAAGAAGGGGTCGTTTGCAGAAAGAAGCATGTAAAACAGAGCGCAAAACGCTCCATCTGCCGGTTGACACCATCAAGGCATTGGAAAAGCTGGCGGCGAAAAACGGGACAGATTTATCGAAGGAGATCCGACATGCCATCGACGCCTACCTTGATGTTTCCGTCACCGCCGAAAACATCAATATGATTGACGGCGTGATCCATCAGGAGCTTGAAGTCCAGATTAAAGCTCTTGGCAATCGACTTGCCGCCATGCTCAACCGCCTGACGATTATTTCCGCTGCGGGTTACTACGCAAATATCGCCATCATTTCCGATCTGATCGATACCGACCGGTATTCGAGCTTTGAAAAAATCGAGAGCATCGCCCGCAAAAAGGCTCTTGCCTACGCAAATATGAAAAGCGCCGACGCTCTCAGAGCCTTTCTGGATGACGAGGAAATGAAAAAAGCAGTCAGCGACTTGAAGGGAGGGCCAAAGCACGTCGATTTTGATGTATAAGCAGCGGTTCCGAAATCCCAACTACCGCAAGACACCCAAATGCAATTACGCCCACATCGGATACATTGCCACTCGTCCTGGTGCCTCCAAAAATGAAGGAATGCGCCACGGCCTGTTTGGCAAACTGTCTCCCAGTAAGCTCACCGAGTTTGAAACCTGGCAGGAAGCTGCGAGGGATGTCCGAGAACTTTCGTACCGCAGGGTCAACATGTTCCGTGGTATTATCTCGTTTTCTCCGGAAACCGCCGCCGAGCTGAAGCTGAACGGGCACGAGGCATGGGAAGAATATATTGAGCGGCATATTATGACGCTTGCACAGAAAAATGGAATCCGCGCGGAGAATCTGTCGTGGGTGGCAGCGCATCATAACGAGCGCGGCCACCCACATTTGCATGTGGTGTTTTGGGACAAAAACCAGAAGCTGATGAAAAACTACGTTTCTCCCAAAGTTCCGAACAGTATCCGTATCCAGCTTATTAAGGACACTTTTCCGGAGAAGATTGCGGAATATTGCAGGCAAAAGGGCAAAATCAAGGGCGAATTGAATACTGTTACCGATGAGCTGATTACTGAGTTCGACGAATATATGCAGAAACTTTACCCAAAGGAATACCGCCGTCTGAAAGAAGAATTTGGACGGATTGGCGAGGATGAGCTGTTGACCTCTCCCCTTGACAGCATGGTGGGCAATATCGATCTCGCACCGTATCTGAAACGGCTGTTTGTACTCAAAGATAAAATGCCGAAGCAAGGGCGGCTTGTAGATAAGCTCTTGCCCGCGGAGGTCAAAGCTGAGATTGACACCTTTGTTTTGGAGCTGAAAAATTCCAACGAATATATCCGGAACCTCGTAGCCGATTACGCGGAAAGTAAATGCTGTCTTGCCATGCTATACGACAGCGATCCGGAAAATATGGAAACATATCGAAAGCAAGCGGTCGCCGAGGCAGACAAGTTAATTGCAAACAAAATTCTCCGTGTCATCAAATCCATACTGCGCAAAGAAAGAGAATTATCCTCATTTGAATTCACGCAGGCAAGAAAGGAATGGTACACAGAGCAAATGATTTGTGAAATACTGATGATGCTGGAACAGAATATCATCAGCCTTGACATGGAATACGATGACGCGCAAAAGTCAATGGGCACCGAGCTTTCCAAAACGGCAAAAAAGGAATGGTACCTGCGGCATAAGGACAAGGGTATGGAAGTTTAACGCTTCCGTGTCCTTTTTATATTACTCTGACCGGACATCTGTCCGGTCTGGAAGGGATTGAAAAGAAATGGATCATATCACAGCAGCCAATACTTATCGTCGGAACGGCGTTCAAATTTTATCAACCGGCCCGTATTACGGGGTACTTGTAACAGAACAGCCTCCCTTTCAGTTCCCGGAAGGGCATCCGTGCCATGGCTGTCCCTACACTCTGCGAACCAATGTCCCATCCTGCATGTTTCCTGAAAGGAAGAACGGTGGATGCTTTTGGCACGATATCAACAAAAGGTGAATCAGGAATGGGTACGATCCCTATAGAGACAATTTACGCTGCTTTGCGAAATACACTTTCGAGCTGTATCCACTGATAAAGCAGAAAAAGCAACATACAAACCATAAAGAAGAACTGGAGGAATAGTCATGCATAGCAAAATCGACTTTTATAAGCAATTTTTCGAACAGCTTGCAAGGCGGGGATTTCAAGTGCGCCGATCCGAGTCTTCCGATTATCTCGCTGACATCTATCATAAAGGCCAACTTGTTGCGTTCTATACCAAGGGGGACACCATTGAGAAAAATCCGTTCGTGTCGGTTCGAGACAAGATAATCAACCTAATCAACGATACGGCGAAAGAGACCGCCCTGAAAGCCGGAATTTGCAGCGAGTGTCCGTATTCCGAAGCAAATGAAAAGCTGACGAACGGTTCTTACAAGCTGGCGGAGTACAACGGAGTGACGCTGGCCTGCAAACAGCATCATCTATTCGGCTATGTATTTTCCACCTACCGCACCGCGCCCGAATCCGATGAAATCATGCAGCGCCAGTTTTTCTACAATCGGGAGTTTGCTGGACAGGACTTCGCCAAACGTAGCGGTCTTGTGGACGAAAAAGCCCTGTTCACCGAGACGGAGCTGAAAGCACTCCATGCCAGTCTTGTCAAAATGAACGTCCTCGACAACAACGTTTCCAACGATGAACGTCTATCCGTGGGGCTATAAAATTCCCAAAATCCATGTGCTGAAGTACTTAAAGGTCGAGGGATATTTGACGGAAAAAGATGAATTTAGTGTGGTAAAGCGTTGAATTATAATTAGGTATCTGCTACAATAAAGCTGTCAATGGCAGGTGCCTCTGGCTGCAAAAAAGGAGGTATTCAGTTTAATGGTTACAGGGCATCTGCGCAATAAGAACGGCATCTATCAGATTATTTTGAATTACAAAGACGCTAAGGGAAAATACCGGACAAAGTCCGTTAGTACGGGGCTTCCGGTCAGGGGCAACAAAAAACGGGCGGAGGACATGCTTCAAGCGGAGCGGAAAAAATTTGAGCAAGAGCCAGCAAATGATAACAAAGATGTGCTGTTTTCAGACTATTTATTGAGTTGGCTTGACATGATGAAGAACAGCATTGAAATTACAACGTATGGTTCGTATTTCTACATCGTCAAGAATCACATTGTTCCATATTTCAAGGCGAAAAAGCTCCTGCTTCGGGACGTAAAGCCGAAACATATTCAAGATTTTTATCAGTACGAACTAAACGACAAAGGGGTTTCCGCAAACACGGTTATCCACTATCACGCCAACATTCGAAAAGCTTTGCAGTATGCATTTGTGACAGGGATGATTCCATCCAATCCAGCTGACCGGGTACAGCGCCCTAAGAAGCAACCGTTTGAAGGAAACATCTACAACGAAGAAGAATTGGAAAAATTGTTTCAGGTTGTCAGGGGAACACCGATTGAACTGGCGGTTCTTCTGGGTGCGTTCTATGGACTGCGAAGAAGCGAGATTGTAGGGCTAAAATGGGATTCCGTAGATTTCGTCCAAAAAACCTTTTCAATTCGACATACCGTTACGGAAGTCAGCATCGATGGTAAATTTCTGACGGTTGCACGCGACCGTACCAAAACAAAATCCAGTTGCAGAACATTGCCTCTTGTGGCTCCTTTTGAAAAGGTACTGAAAGAACTGAAACAGAAGCAGGAAGCGAACCGGAAATTATGTGGAAATTCTTATTGTAAAAAATATCTCGATTACGTTTATGTAAATGAAATTGGAGAGCGGATTAAACCGGCATATCTTACGGATCATTTTCCCCGAGTTCTGGAGAAAAACCATATGCGCAGGATTCGTTTCCACGATCTCCGCCACAGTTGTGCGAGTCTTCTTTATGCTCATGGGGTAAGCCTCAAGGAAATTCAAGAGTGGTTGGGGCACAGCAACATCAGCACTACCGCCAATATCTACACGCATCTAAGTTTTGATTCTAAGGTTTCCTCTGCCAACGCGATTCTGAAAGTTTTCCCCGAAGCTTCATCCCTTACACATCCCTTACAGGAAAATGCGGTAAATTCCACGGATTCCGTAAATTCAGCGAAGCACAAAAAAGCAAAAAAGGTCTCCAAACCCGCATGAATACTGGGCTTGGAGAGATTCAACGCTGGTGCCGCCAGCCGGACTTGAACCGGCACGGAATCGCTTCCGAAGGATTTTAAGTCCTTTGTGTCTGCCAATTTCACCATGGCGGCAAATCTTTAATTTTGAAATTCCTGAATTAACGACTTCGGAAAATTAAGGGATGCAAGTAAGGGATGCGAAAGAAAAAACGGGTTTTGCTTTTGAAAAAACTCAATAGCCATGCGGGTTTGCAGATTCCAAGCGAGAATGGACTGAACGGATTTTAAGTCTTTTGTGTTTGCCAATTTCACCATGGCGGCAAATTCAATTTTAACTTCCCTGAATTTTTACTCTGAGCCTGCCGATTCCACCACAGCGGCTCGGTTTTTAGCAGAAATCATTATACCATAGCCCGGCGGCAAAAGCAAATCAAATCTTATTCTTTATGATTCGATTTCAACATCTTTGACACGGTAATATTCTTTTGTCTCCGCGACACGGTAAACCTCAGACTGATGCTGCCGGAGCAGCTTTGTCAGGGCGTAAACGTCCACCCAGATTTCGTTATTGCATTCTTTCTGGCTTTCGTCAAAAACCAACTGAAGTCCGAAATGCAGATGGCTGACCTTGATATTATTTACATTTTCCTTGGAACTGTATCCCGTGCGGCCGACATACCCGATCACATCGCCCGCCTTGACGGTATGACCGACGCCAAGACCGGCCGCATACGGGCGGTTTTGCCGAAGATGCGCATAGTAATAGTACCGCTTGGTGTCAAAGGAGCGAATCCCGATTCTCCAGCCGCCGTACTGGTTCCAGCCAAGCGCTTCCACGACCCCGGATTCTACCGCGATGACCGGTGTTCCGGTTGCCGCCATCATATCGTGACCCAGGTGGGGCCTTGAGTACCCATAGGTGCGCTGTACCCCGAAATCATCACATTCCGAGTAAGGAAATGTCTTCGCAATCGGCGAATAGCCGATCAGACCGTATTTTTCCTCGTCGTCTTCCCGGTATTTTCCGAGAAGTCCCCCCAGCACCGCCGTATAGGCTTCCAAATAGTAATGATAGTATTTCATATCCTTGGTGATTTCATCAATGCCGGCAGTTTGCAGCTTTTCAACGAAAGCATCCATGTCGGAGCTTTTGTAGCGGGTGAAATCCCCACCGTATTTTGCCCCCAGATAAGCGAGAATCTGAATCCAGCTGAGGTTTCCGCCTTGTTCATGGGATTTGATATCAAGATTCATGGCTTTTTTCAGGGCAAGATACGAAACGTTGAATTCAACATATTTGATGTATTTGGCTTCTTTTTTCTCCTGAGTCTGTGTAGGAACCGACTGATGGACATAGCCGGCGGAAGCGGTCAGAAGGACAACCGCCAGAAAAAGGAGTAAAACTGTTTTCAAGGCCTTTCCTGTATGGTAAAACAACATTTCATCCCCCGCTGTTCTACCCAATCATATGAGAATCGCCCTGAAAATATTGCTCAAATTACAGCTGCAACGGTTTGAACCATAATTTTTATGTCACCCCAAACGCTGACTTTGCGAATGTATTCCAAATTCAGCTCAGTTTTCGGCGGCAGGATTTGTTCCATGTAGATCCGGTCCGGGTCGCCGGAAGCAACCAGAAGCCTGTCTTCATCCTTAAACGCAATGCTGGAAGGCGCCGTAATTCCGGGGCGTACCAGAAGCGTCGCCATCCCTTCGGGGCTATAGGCGTCCACATAACGCCGAACTTCCGGCCTGGGGCCGACCAGGCTCATGGTTCCGTTTAAAACATTGATCAGTTGGGAGAACTCATCCAGCCTGCATCTGCGAATCAGCTTACCGATTCGCGTAATGCGCGCGTCTTCACCGGTGGTGACGGCGGGCCCGATTTTATCCGCGTTTTGTACCATCGTTCGAAATTTAAATATTTTGAAATCCTGATTATAGCGCCCGACACGTACCTGACGGTAGAAAACCGGCCCCGGGGAATCCAATTTGACCGCGATTGCCAAAAGGAGCAAAACAGGCGAAAATATCAAAAGAATGAAAAGAGACGCCAGGATGTCTCCGGAGCGCTTTAAAATCAGCGTCAAGCGTTTCTTTCGCAGCAGATTCCAGTATTCCTGGGTAAACTCATTTTTCATCGTTGGCGGAAGAGCTTTCAATGTCATGTCTTTTCACCATTTTCAATTTATAAATTTATTGTACCATTATATCACAGCTTTTAAGCATATGATTTATTTTTTGAATTCGTATCAATCGTATTTACATTGCTCTAAAAGAAATGCTATACTGATAAATATCACGGGGAAAAAGGAAGGATATCTCTTATGTATTATCTTGGGATTGACCTTGGGGGAACAAATATTGCAGCCGGTGTGGTCGATGAAAATTACCGGATTACGGCAAGGGCAAAAAGAAAGACCTCCGTGCCATGCACGCCGCAGGAAATCACAGAACAGCTTGCTTTAACCGCTTTGGAAGCGCTGAAAAACGCGCATCTGACTTTAAATGATATTCCTTATGTGGGAATCGGAACACCAGGCACGGTCAACCGGGAAAGCGGAGTGGTTGAATTCTCCAATAACCTTTTCTTTGAAAATCTTGAGCTTAAAAAGCTTCTGTCCGAACGGCTGAAGCAGGATGTGATTCTGGAAAACGACGCCAACGCGGCGGCGTTCGGCGAGTACAGGGCGGGCGCCCTGAAAGGGGCCAATAACGCGCTTGCAATCACGCTCGGCACCGGGGTCGGCAGCGGTATTATTATTGACGGTAAAATTTACGCGGGCAGCAATTTCGCGGGCGGCGAAATCGGACATACCGTGATTGTGGCGAACGGAAGGCCCTGCACCTGCGGCCGCAAGGGCTGCTGGGAAGCTTACGCCTCCGCCACCGGCCTGATCGCCATGACGAGGGAAGCCATGCAAAAGAACCGGGATTCTCTCCTGTGGAAGCTGGCCGGCACTTTGGAAAATGTGGACGGCAGGACCGCGTTCGAAGGCATGAGGGCAGGTGACCGGACCGGAAAAGAAGTTGTGGATGAATACATATTTTATCTTGCGTGCGGCCTTGCAAACTGCATTAACATCTTCCAGCCGGATATTCTTTGCATCGGCGGAGGAATCAGCAACGAAGGGGAGTCGCTGATGGTTCCCCTTCGCAAAGCGGTCGCCGCCGAAAACTACGCGCGAAACGCTCAGCATCAAACCCTCATCTGCCGGGCGCTGCTCGGTAACGACGCGGGAATTCTCGGCGCTGCTTTGCTGGGCGTATAAAATTAGATTCAATGAATCGCGGGAGGAGTATAAGGATGGAAAAGCTGGAAATTGGCAGACTTTCCGACGGACGTCCCGTTCAGAAGGTGAGTTTGAAAAGCAAAAACGGGATGACGGGCGAGTTTTTGAATTATGGGTGCCGTATCGTTCGTTTGACGGTCCCGAACCGTGACGGGGTTTTTGAAAACGTGGTTCTGGGACACGATTCACTGGCGGAATATGAGGCTCCCGGCGATGTGCAGGGCGCCGTCATCGGCCGTTTTGCCAACCGGATCGCGGGCGGGGAGTTCAACGTCGGCGGGAAGTCTTATCATCTTGCCAAAAATGAGGGGAACAACACGCTTCACAGTTCGGCGGCCGGGTTCCAGAACCGCCTGTGGCAGGTAAAGGAGACCACGGACGGCGGCGAGCCGTCTGTAACCTTCTCGCTCCTGAGCCCGGACGGCGACGGAGGATTCCCGGGCAATTTGCGCGCGGAAGTCACCTACACTTTGACGGAGGATTATTCGCTTCGGATTGACTACCGTGCCGAAACGGACGCTGAAACGCCGCTGAATCTGACAAACCATTCCTATTTTAACATCACGGGAAATGCGGCAAAAGATGTTCTTGGCATGGAGCTGCGGGTGTTTTCGGACGCAATGACGGAAGCGGACAGCGGTTTGATCCCAACGGGAAGGCTTCTTCCGGTCGAAGGGACGCCGTTTGACTTTCGCTCCGCCGCTTCGATCGGTTCTCAGATCGGCGAGCCCGATCCTTTTCTTGTCCTGTGCGGGGGATACGATGTGAATTATGCTCTGAACGGCCCGGAGGGAATCAAAAAAGCCGCGGAGCTTTTTGATCCTCAAAGCGGAAGAGTCATGCTGGTCATGACCGATCTTCCCGGCATTCAGGTGTACACGGCGAACAGCTTTGCCCCTGGCACAGTTGGATTCGGAGGAATTGAATATCAGCCGCATCATGCGGTCTGCCTGGAAACGCAGTATTTTCCGGATTCGCCTCATCAGCCGGATTTTCCTTACCGAAACCTGGCACCGGGCCAACGGTTCCATTCCACCACGATTTTTCGCTTTGAATGCAGATAAATTATTGAAAAAACAGTCTAAAAAAAGTCGGAGCAGCCGTGCCGAAAGGTATCGGGAGCTCCGGCTTTTTGCTTAAAACAGCGAGCTCCCGTGCCCTCAAGCACTGTTTATGGTCTTATCAGAGCGGAACCCACCCCCGTAACCCCAGAAACTCCTGAGGGATAACCGTCGAAGAGACAACGGTTCGATTCTTTCTCTGGGAAGATGAGCACTGCACAAAATGATATTTTTTATTATTTTTTTGTAAAAAGCCTTGCAAATTGGAAAAAGTTATGATAAGATAAACTCAGAAATTAAGAATGATTATTATTTAATTGGAGGTTGATTCAAATGCCGGCATTTGCAAATCCGTTTTCAGGCAATGTTGAACGAAAAATGAGCCAGGAGGAACTGATTCAGGCAATCCGTTTGGATATTGCCGGAGAATTGGAAGCAATCTACCTTTATGATGCACACGTTCAGGCAACGGACAATGTAACGGCCAAGACCGTAATCGCGGATATCAGGGATGAGGAAAAAGCCCATGTCGGAGAACTGATGACGCTTTTGAGAACACTCGATCCGAAGGAAGCGGAGCTGTTTGCCTCCGGGGAATCGGAGGTCCGGGAAATGCTGGAGGACCTTGGAATTTCCAAGGGGGAGACAGACCGGACCGCGGCGGATCTAGCAACCGTTGGAAACCTGTTGGAATAGAAAATCAGGAAAGGAGAATTGAGGATGAGTTACCTGTCAAGAGAGAGCTCCAACCTATCTGCGGAGCTGTGGCAAAAAATCGATACGGCGGTGTTGGAGTCCGCCAGAAAGACATTAACCGGTCGGCGTTTTCTTCATATTTTTGGACCGCTTGGGATTGGTGCGGAAAGCATTCCTATCGACAGCGCGGGACAAGTCGGCGAAGTTGTCAATAACGGCTTTATTACGACGAAAGCCAGAAAATACATGGAAATCCCCGCCCTTTATCAGGACTTTACCCTGACAGCGAGAGACCTGGAAAACAGCGCGCGCCTCGGTTATCCGGCGGATCTGACCGGAGCGGTGCATTCCGTGCAGGCATGCGCCCGGATGGAGGACAAATTCATCTATTTCGGGAACGGCGATCTGGGCTATGAAGGCTTAATGACCGCTTCCGGAATTCAGAAGAGGAAAAGGTCCGATTGGAAGACCGGCGAGAACGCTTTTACGGACATCGCCGCAGGAATCGGGAGCATGGCGGCAAAAGAGATTTACGGCACCTATGCTTTGTCTCTCAGCCCCGACCTCTATCTCGATCTTCAGCGGATACAGCCGGGAACCGGCCTCCTGGAAATTGACAGAATCAAAAAGATGTTGGACGGAAAGGTGTACCAGTCGGCTGCTCTGGGCAGCGGCAAGGCGGTTTTGGTTTGCTCTGAGCCGGCTAATATGGATCTTGTCATAGGGCAGGACCTTGCGGTCGCTTATCTGGAGCAGAAGGAACTGAATCACTGCTTCCGTGTTCTTGAGACCGTTTTGCCCCGTATCAAAAATAAAAACGCTGTTGTGGCGTTTGAATAAATTTAAATTAATTTAAGGAGAGATCATTATGTCAAATGCAGATTTTTATCGTTGCGAAAGATGCGGAAATATTGTTGTTAAGGTGAAAGACGGCGGCGGAACGCTCGTGTGCTGCGGTCAGGATATGACGAAGCTGGTGGCGAACAGCACGGATGCTGCTCAGGAAAAGCATGTGCCGGTTGTGACAAGGGAAAACGGCAGGATCAAAGTTGCCGTAGGCTCCACACTGCATCCGATGCTGCCGGAACATCACATTGAGTGGATTGCGCTTGTTTCAGGCGAAAGGGTGGAGATTAAATATTTACAGCCGGGTATGCAGCCGGTCGCCGATTTTGAAGACGCGGAAAGCGGAACAGTTTATGAGTACTGCAACCTGCATGGTCTTTGGAAAGCGGAGTTTTAAAAGGAATTCTAAAACGGTGAATGATTGAAGCAAAAACTTCGAATAATACCGGTACCATTATATTTCAGGAGGTTATGACGGAATGGCAGTACAGAATGCAATGACTGCGGACTATCTTCGCTCCGCCTATGGCGGCGAAAGCATGGCGCACATGCGTTACCTGATTTGGGGCGATATGGCCGAAAAAGAAGGCTTCCCAAAAATCGCGAAGCTGTTTACGGCAATCGCCTATGCGGAACGGGTTCATGCCGGCAACCATTTTAAGGTGCTCGGCGGTTCAACATCCGATTCCACGGTTGCGGCCGGCGGGGTTTTCGGGACCGGCAAAACGGCAGAGAATCTTCAGGGAGCTATTAACGGCGAACTTCACGAAGTAGAACAGATGTATCCGGTATATCTGAATACTGCGGAGTTTCAAAACGAACCCGAAGCAAAACGCTCTTTTCATTTTGCACTGGAAGCGGAGAAAGTCCACGCAAAGCTCTTCCAAGATGCCCAGAACGCGGCAAAAGCAGGACGAGATATGGAATTGAAGGCTGTTTATGTTTGCCCTGTTTGCGGCCACACGGTTCTGGACGGAGCGCCGGACCGATGCCCGATTTGCGGAGCCAAAAAGGAAATGTACAGGCAGTTTTGAAAAAAGACCGAGCGAATCCCCGCCGAAAGGCGGGGATTTTTTGCATAATTTCATATTATGTCAACAGAAGCGGAAGTTTTTGTTTCAACCGGTTTTTTTCAACATGTTTGTCTCGATTGTTGAAAGGCTGGGGTTTTGCTGCCGCCGTAAGATGAGAATTGTTGAAAACTAGGTGGAAAGTGTTGAATAGTCAACAACGAAATTCTACAATATTAAAATAAAAAACAAGTTTATGTAAAGTACAAGTAACCGATCAGAGTCGATCGTCATCTATATTTTTCTTATATGTAATTATTTAACCTTGAAAATAATGTAAAATACAATGGCGATTATTAACAAAGGCCGGAAAGGAGGCACCAGGATGGAGAAAACGGAACAGAGCGGGAGAAAGTGGATTATTTTCACCGTTGTCACTTTAATTTTTACGATCGCAATCCTAACCTGTGCTTTTTTGATGGTTCATCATATTCGCGAGAATTACGCGAGATATACGCCGGACCAGATCACTCAGCAAATCATAAAAGAACTGGAACCGGAAGATCTGGTTAAAGTAGAACCTGGACAAATCTCAAAGCATTATGACATACCGGACGGAGTTATTGAGGCAAGTTCGCTGTATATGAGCAAATCCAGTGAAAGCGCATCGGAGCTTGCATGCTTTCTTCTGACCGATACGTCAAAAAACAATCAGTTGCTGCAGGCCATTCATGCGCACATCAGCGCGAAGGCCTCGGGATTCAAGAGCTTGAATCCAACCCAGTACAATGCCCTGAAGAATGTTTTGATTTCACAAAAAGGGCGATATGTTCTGGTTTCTGTGGGAAGCGTAACAACGGCGGAGGAAAAACTGTTTTTAGATTTGCTGAGTCAAAAAAACACTTGAAAATCCGGATAGGATATGATAGAATATTTTTCATGCGGGAGTAGTTCAGTGGTAGAGCGTCAGCTTCCCAAGCTGAATGTCGCGGGTTCGAATCCCGTTTCCCGCTCCAAAGATAATTTGGGGAAGATTTTCCTCTTCCCCAGTTATCATAAAATCAAGTGTTCAGCTTGTGAGCATTTGATTTTATGATAAATCCCCCGTAGGTTTAATCGCAACGGGGGCTTTCATAAAAAATATATTACAAAGCTACATTGGGATAATCAGTCCCAGCCCTTCATTCGTCGGGGCCTGCCCAATGCGGTGATGCGTTCAAGGCAGAAGTATCATTATCACTTGCCGGGATCGTCGCGCGACATGCAGTTGGTCGCAACAGCGCCTGTGTCCGCTTCGCGGTTTCTGATGTTTCCGCCCCCAGCTAAGAAACGTTTTTGTAATTTCCCCAATCGGTCAGAACGATTGGCAGAAATATTTTCAAAGTGCGCCAACCTCGCGCATCGATTGCGGAGCAGTCGAAACAAGAGGTACACAGTGTCTTTCACTGTGGATTGGGTTTGTGGAAAAAATAAGTCTGCACCCTCAGTTGCCAATAAGGGTACAGACTTGAATCTATCCGAAATACGCAGTAAAATAAACCACGCATAATCGGCATTCACAAGTCATATGGGTTCTAGTTACCCTTATGGCGCATGGGGACTAATCATTTGGACGATGGTTAATCCTCTGTGGATGCTATTTTTTTGTCCACATACAGGAATTATATACCGGTTTTCGGGAAAAGCAAGTTTATTTTTTCCGTATTTTATATTTTGTCAATAAAGCGGAACCGGTTCCGCTTTTTGCCATGCAGACTATTTGCATGGCCTTTTTATTTCATCAAATTCCCATTGATATTTCAGAACACTTGTTCTATACTAATACAAGAACATGTGTTTGGAAGTGGGAATTTGGAACGGGTCATTCTTCACAGCGACTGCAACAGCTTTTATGCCTCCGTGGAATGCCTGCACCGACCGGAGATCAGGGAAAAGCCGGTCGCGGTCGGCGGCGACGTTGAGCAGCGGCACAGCATTATCCTGACGAAAAACCAGATCGCGAAACGGTATCATGTCAAGACCGGAGAAGCCCTCTGGCAGGCAAAGCAGAAATGCCCCGATCTTGCATTGTGCCGCCAAACTATGAGCTTTACATGCGTTTCTCACAAATGGCCCGCCGGATTTACCGGGACTATACCGATCTCGTCGAACCGTTCGGTTTGGATGAGGCCTGGCTGGCGTGTACACGGTTTCCCACGGCCCATATCTTTCTGGAAGATCACGCCAGGGTGCGCCGCTTCTCGCAATCCAGAGGATAGCGTTCATTATTAGGCGGTTGTCTTTTGCAGGACACCCCTGCTTTTTATGTTTATCCGAAGGAATATAATCCTTGATGCGGTTCCATTCTTCATCGCTTAATTCATATCGTTGCCATTTACATTACCGCATCAATTATACCATATTTGTGCATCTTTTCTTTTTCAAACACGCCCTAACTTAATTGTATTCTGAGTAATTCTTTTTACCTCATCAAAATCATCAAGGTTTGCTTTGATAATTTCCATATTTACGACCTTTCGAATGCACAATTTATTCTATGCGAAGCGTAAACGGTAGAGGATACGGCAGCAGTTAAACATTATGCGAAGCTCGGGAATACTCACATCTGACCGTTGTGCTAATACAGCAATTGCATCATTGAATAGGTTTTCCAATGTTTTTTTCCGTACGCCATTGCGGTGCACATCCATCATCACCCCAATATTCGTCAATAGCCTTAATGCTATTACCCATCATCTGAATAAAGGAAGTTACATGGAAGGACATACCCTCAGCCCATACATGGGTAACCGTAATAATAAGATCATCTTTTTGCTCAATTCGTTCAACTGTTCCATTCCAGTTCCCAGGGTAGTCACAATTTGCTCTTAAGAATTCTTCTACGCCGAATTGCTCATTTGTATTATGCCAACGTATATAAGCGTCTCTGCAGAAATAGCCTCTTAATTTTTGTTCATCCTGCGTTGCGATACTTTCCCAATATTGTACTATGAATTTTTTATAATCCATCTAATCCCTCACTTGTTTCAAACAAACTGAATTTATTCGGCTTACGTGAGCATTTAAATTTTGCGGAGTGAAATTAAGTAAACAAACTGCGAAGTTCGCACTGCGCCTCAAACTCCTAAGTTTGCTCATAATATACAATCCCATGGAAGTTCAATCTGCTGCTTCTTGTACTATTAATCCGTACAACTTTTTGATAGTCTAGCGCCCATGTTAAAGGCTTTTTGACAGGTAGTTGGAAATTGTTCTGCTCTCACCTGAGCCTTATGCTTTTCATCGTACTTAGATGCTTCATACTTGGAATAATCATCAAATTGATAAGTATCATTTGCAATCAGTATTTCCGAAGTTCCGCCTAATACTTTCAGGGCTTGTTGGTTCTGTTGAAATATGGTTTCATAGCTTCGGTGCTTCATAGTTTCTTCTGTAACATTCATGGTATAAATAAAGCCTGAAGCTATTTTCCCTTTAAATATAGTTTGGTTGTCGACGTTATAAGAGAAATTAGGAAAGAGCAGCCGTTCCAGAAAACATGACATTTCTCCAGTGATACGATTGAGATAAATAGGCGAACCTAATAGTAAAACATTGCATTTTAAAATTTTTTCAAGGCAATCCGACAGATCATCTTTCATTGCACAATGGCCAACAAACCTAGAGCTTTTTCTTTTACAGGCAAAGCAGCTTGTGCAGCCACTAAACTGCAGGTCATACAAATGAATAAGTTCTGTTTCGGCTCCGATTGAGTTGGCACCATCAATGGCTTTTTGCAATAAGGTTGCAGTATTCCGATTCCTTCTCGGGCTTCCATTTACGGCAATTACTTTCATATAAAATCATATCCTTTTGCATTAATTCTTTACAATCGGTCGAATTATATAAAATAATCTGAATTTGTTCTGGCTTCTCATTATTCCGCTGATACGAAGCATCCAAAGAGTAAACATTACGCGAAGTTTAGCTGGGGTGCTGGGGTGCCCCATTATGCTCATAACCTATGCTAAACAAGATACCACATAATCAAGCGGCACATCCATATGAGCAGCGACTTCCTCTTCTGTAAGTCCGCCGTCAATAAATCGCTTAACAACTACAACCATGCTTTCTCCAACCTCGATAATGTGCTTATCTAAATCATAGAAACGTACTACACGTTGTCCCCACGGATGTTCAAACAGTGGATGAACGTATTCAATGTTTTTGAAATTCTCCAGCTTGGCGGCAAAGCTTTCAATATCGTCATCTTCAAAATACAGTTCTGTCGCGTTATTTCCGAAGATGATTTCATTGTCTTGTTTGTGTATAAAATCTTTCCATGTATCGAATGTCTGCAAATTGATCCCACCCGTTAAAGTAACGTTTGCACCGAAATCAGCAATAATATCCAGGCCCAAAACGCTGTGATAAAACTGTTTTGCCTTTTCCATATTTTTTACCGCTATCAATGTCGAAGTGTATTTCATACTGTACCTCCAAGTGTTTATTATAAAATAACATACATTCATGCTGATTGTTATATGCTGCCCTCTATTTTACCGAACCGGAACTAATAAACATTATGCGAAGCTCTGGATAGGGTAGAGACGACTCATTATCCCTACCAGACCTTCACTTCTAAACCATATTGGTCTTTAAAAACGCCGCAAATAATCATAATAAAATCAATAAGGGAACCGATTCCAAAAACGCCCGCTGTAAGGAGCCAAATGATGCCGGTCCCAACTTTTCCAACATAAAAACGGTGAATACCAAAAACCCCTAAGAAAAAACATAGCAATAAGGTTGCTAACCTGCTTTTGGGTGAAACCGGGATTGGAACAGGCTGATAATACATGACATATTCTCCTTCTTGGGGAAGTTCTTCAGATTATGCATATTCTTCACGATGCGCTTCCGAATTACACAACGCACTTAAAAGCGATTCTAACAGAACAAATAAGTCCTTCTTATATAATTTTAAACAAATATACTCGCAATCAAAAAATTTGTTTTGCAGTTTCCGTACGACCCTCTTTGCTCATTATTCCGCTTACACGAAGTTTATATCCACTTCAGATTAGCAAATTCGATTAAAAACATTATATATCAAAGTGGACTTTTTGAGTAGATCAAAACACAAAAGGTTAAAAATTTTGCAATTATCTTATGATTTACCCCAAAAAAATTTCTTGTTTTTGCTCTTATCTGTGCAAATGATTTAAACAGGATAAGTGAAAGGGGGTTATTAAACTCCCGAAAAAACGAGAGGGGTGAATTCACTCCGAAAGTATTATCAGGAAGCTTCAGACAAATTAGTCAGGAGGTACGTAATAATGGATCAAAAAATTATGTCGTCGGCGCAAGGGGCAGTATCAAATATTCAGTTTTCTTACTTAAGCAATGGCGGCTGGAAAACATTTAGCGGTCAAACAAAAAATGCCATGGACGGGATTAAGATTCAGACAAGCTCTAACAGCCCCTATTATCTGCAGTATCGGACCTGGAATCAGGGGAAGAGCGGTTATTATCCCTATGTCAAAAGCAATGTAAATGACTATGCCGGCGCATCGGGGAGGCCTATTCAACAGCTCCAGATACAGGCATATCAAAGAGATGGGACCAAGCTAACGGAACGTATCGTTGTGATGTATCGGGCCTATGTGGACGGAGAATGGCTCCCATGGGTAAGTAATGCCGATCCGGAATGGATGAGAAGCGTTCAAAACAAATATGATTTAGACGGCACTCTTGATCCCAACGCTTCCTACGCCGGTCAATCGGGGGCTGCTATCAGCGGAATCGAAATTCGTGTTTATGAAAGAAGAACTAACCGGGGATTTCTCAGGTGATGAAGTAACCGCATCCTTAAGCTATATGGCGGACAGCACCTCAAATTGGAATGATTTTGAGAAAAGCACCGTAACGTCTCATATTGATGGAATCAAAATACAAACCGGTACAAACAAGCCCTATTATCTCTCATATAAAACATGGAATTCCGGAAAATCCTCCTATTATCCTCCTGTAAAGAGCACTGTCGATGATTACGCAGGTTCTGCCGGAAAGCCGGTTCAGAGACTCAATATTCAGGCTTTTAAAAATGACGGAACAAAATTGTCTTCCGGTGTTATTGTGATGTATCGCGCCTACGTGAACGGAGAATGGCTCCCATGGGTAAGTAACGCCGATCCGGAATGGATGCGAAACGTCCGAAACAAATATAGTCTGGGCGGTACTTTGGACACGGGAGGCTCTTTTGCCGGGATAGCCGGTGAAGACATCAGCGGCGTTGAAATCCGTATTTTTGAGGATGATTCCTTAAATGCCGGAACGGATGATTTTTCAGGGGATGAACTCAACTTGTCGCTAAGCTACATGGCTGACAGCAATAACAATTGGACTGGTTTCAGCGAAAACGTAACCGCATCGCATATTGATGGAATCCACTACGATGAGGGTATAAAAGTAAACGCGATTAGTAAGGCAGTGCGGGTCAGTACTTCGGCGATTTATAGACTGCTTAAAAAGAAGCAGAAAACCGGGACGATCGAACCATCATATGAAAACAGTGGCAGACAATCGGAAGTAACACCGGAAAAGTTGGCAAAAATGGAAGCGTTGATCGCTGAGAATTCGGATATTACCCTTGCGGAAATCAAAGAAGCCATGCAGCTGTCTATCCAAAAGTCCGAAATCAGCAATATTCTTCGCAACAAGCTGGGGTTCCGATATAAAAAAAGATGGTACATGCCAGCGAGCGAGACCGGTCAGATGTAAAAGTTAAACGCACCATCTGGAGTAAAATGCAGCGCACAATGCATGCGGCTTCGCTGGTGTTTCTTGATGAAAGCGGCGTCAACACGAATTTGACCCGTCGGTATGGCCGAGCCAAGGGGAAAGACCGCGTGAAGGACAGCGCTCCGCTGAACACACCTAAAACTACAACAATTGTGTCCTCTGTGCGACTTGACGGCACAACGGTTCCCCAATTCTTCTCAGGCTCCATGAATGGCAACATGTTTCTTGATTACATACAGCATGAACTCGTTCCATCGTTACATGCCGGGGATTTGGTTATCATGGACAATCTTCGCTGTCACAAAGTGAAGGGTGTCAAAGAAGCAATTCAACAAACCGGCGCGCACTCTACCTTCCTCCGTATAGCCCGGACTTCAATCCGATTGAAATGATGTGGTCAAAGTTAAAAGCCGTCCTGAGAAAGGTCAAAGCCCGAACGGTGGATTCGTTGCTTGAAGCTCTTCCAAAGGCGTTTCAGACTGTTTCTGTAAGTGATATTAGGGGATGGTTTCGTGAATCTGGCTATTCGCTTTCTTAAGTGGAATTGCTGTAATATTAATAAAAACTTTGAAACAGTAATCGGACTGGAATATGATGAGGAGGTAAATGAAAGCGAAAAAAAGCCAACATGTTTAAGTAAACCAACCTTTAATGTCCTAAAATTTATTTCGGGGCTCGAGTTCGACAATAGTTTGGATAATCCTTGGTTTGATCCTCATATGCCAGCCCTTGCTTCTCTGGCGGGAATGTTCATCGGCGGCGTCTTAGCTGCGTCTAAAAGTCAGGTAGGAACTTATCTGGACATTCACTACTACAAAGTTGCAGAAACAGGGGAAAAGAGAGCTACTGTTAATTGCGGTAATTCCGACTACTATGACATGTTCAATAATTGGAATTATAGCATTTTCCACTCCTTAAGAGATGAACATGGTATCACCGCTTACCCCGAAGATAGAATCCCTGGCTGGGAAGATGCAGTAAACGACTTTGCAAGGTATCAATATGAGAAATTCAAAGGGATACCAGCAAATGATAATTACAAATACGATATCCAAAGGAAAAAATTGAAATCGTAGTTTTTGATGATTGGCAGATAATCGAACGGTTTAATATTATTGAACTCCTAAATCCAGTCACTGAATTGCAGGAAGACATAAGATCATTGTTTAACGTTCAGACTTACTAAAAGATAGACCAGAGAGCTACTCAATGCAGTTCTCTGGTCTATCTCTATTTTTCGTTTCAATGACCTGCAAGGAATCCATAACCCATGGAAGGACATCTCCTGAAGAAAGTTTATTGGAGCTATTAAGTCCACCAACGGCAAAATACGGAATATCCTCACGGAAACAGTAAACATAATTCGAGATTTTCTCCTGATATTCATAGGTATATTTTACTTCTGCAATTCGGCCGTGGGTTCCCTTATATACCTTAAATTGAAAATCTGATGCATTGCCGCCAACCTCTTGAAAATGTTTCATTATGGTGTTTTTATATTCTTCCGTTTTACCTTCAAATAAATTTTTGTATTGCTGGATATCTTCCTGAGAATGATTATCGGAGTAATTTCGGACGCCGATCATCAAGGAAATATCTGCGTCAAGATCTGAGGAATAGGTGTAGCCAGGAAATCTAGCTTCTACAGAATGGCTGGTTAGAGATACCGAATCCCATCCTTTGGGAATCGACCATGTATAGGTTGCATCTACATTCTGATCTTTATTTGTAACTGTTTGCATCTCAACAGGACATTTCCCCAATGGTTCCAGTTTTTGTTTATTGCAGCCAATAGCAGAGGAAAGAAGAAGCAAACAGACCAGAATTAAAAGAAATCTTTTCATGTAATCCTCTTCTCACAGTAAAATAATATTTATAAATATACCATACAAGCAATGAGCTGTCAAAATGTTTCAGTAGGCATAAACCTAATCAAAATTCATATGCCTAGGGGAGCATACCGGCCTTTGAAGTAGAGCAAAAAGAAAACTCCTGTGAAAATGGGAGTTTCTCTTTTTGTATAGCGAAAACCACAAGTAGAACTTGTAGCTTTCGCTATACAAAAAACTGAACGCAAGCGCAGTGAGGCGGCACTGATACAGGTTATTCAGGAGGCGTTCGTGCAGAGCGTGTCCACACGGAAGATGGAAAAGCTGGCTCACCGTCTGGGGATAGAGAACCTCTCCCGCAGTCAGGTCAGTGAGATGACAAAGGGGCTCAATGAACAGGTACAGGAATTTCGCAACCATTCTCTGACGGATACCCGTTATCCTGTCATTTGGACGGATGCCCTGTACGAAAAAGTCCGTATGGATGGCCGTGTCGTCAGCATGGCGGTGATGGTTGTCTGTGGCGTCAACGAGCAAGGGTACAGGGACATTCTCGCCGTGGAACCGATGCTGGATGAATCTAAAGAGAGCTATTCCCAGTTGTTTCAAAGTCTTCTGGACCGCGGACTGAAAACACCTCTGCTGGTGGTTTCCGATGCCAATAAAGGATTGATAGCCGCGATCCGGGAAAGTTTTCCCGGTGCATCCTGGCAGCGTTGCAAAGTCCATTTCATGCGAAATATTCTGGCTCATATACCGCAGAAAGAAAAAGAAGCCTTCGCCGCCCAACTGAAAGAAATCTGGCTGGCGCCTTCCGCCCAGGTAGCCCGACAGCGCGCAAAACAGTTGTCGGAGCAATACGGGAAGCGGTTTTCCAAGGCAATTGAGCTTCTGGAAGATGGGCTGGAGGACTCACTGGCCTTCTATGCATTCCCCGAGCTTGACGCCCGTAAAATCTCATCGACCAATATGCTGGAACGGCTGAACAAGGAAATCCGGCGCAGAACCAACGTCGTCGGGATATTTCCAAACAACGATTCCTACCTGCGGCTGGTAACAACATATCTCATGGAATACGCCGAAGATTGGTCTGTTTCCAGAGCATATTTGAATCCCAGATCAATTCAGACACTTCTGCTAAACGCAGCTTAATTCATTTTGTGGAGCCCCTAAATTGCGAACTTCTCTTGACATACCCTGTTTTGGTGATGTCTAAAAAAGGTTGCTGTTTTCACTGCGATGGAAGAATAATAAAAAGGATTCAGATGCCTGCGGTTTGAATCCTTTTCTTTCCTCATTTTTTATGGTATACTGAATTTAAACATATTTCGGATTATAAAACAGACAGATACCCATGAATTTGTTATAAAACAAGGACGTTAAGACCACTAAAAGGGAGGCTTTGCACATTGGCTGCCTCATCAAAAAAACGATTGAAAGCTCAACCAAAGAATATGATCTTTGCGCTGGATATTGGAACCCGCAAAGTCATCGGAATGGTGGGTACTGTAGAAAGTGGAAAGCTTCGGATTATCGCGATGGAAAAAGAAGCACATACCAAGCGTTCCATGATTGACGGCCAGATCGAAGATATTGAGCAGGTTGCCAAAGTCGCCCACACTGTCAAAAAACGTTTGGAGGCAAAGCTTCAATATACCTTGAAGCGGGTCTGCATCGCCGCGGCAGGACGGGCGCTAAAAACTCAGCGTGCTTCTTTTGAAATGAAATTCCCGCTACCGCAGCGGCTGGATAAAGAAACAATCAGCCGTTTGGAAGCAGGCGCCATCTACGAAGCGGAGGCGGCCTTTACCAATGGTCTGGATACGAATAGCCGCCAGTTTTATTTGGTCGGACATACGATTGTTCAGCACTATATGGATAGCTATCCCGTTTCTAATTTGTTGGATCATCGGGCCGGACTGATTAAAGCCGATGTGATTGCAACCTTTCTTCCCAGTGAAGTCGTGGACAGTTTGTATTCGGTCATGCATAAGATCAATCTGGAGGTTACCAGTCTTACTCTGGAGCCCATCGCTGCCATTAACGCCGTAATCCCTCAAAATCTTCGTTTTTTGAACCTTGCTCTGGTGGATATCGGGGCAGGGACTTCCGACATCGCCGTAACCAGGGACGGGGGAGTTGTGGGGTATACCATGGCTACGGTAGCGGGAGATGAAATTACAGAAGCACTCATGAAAAAGTACCTGCTGGATTTTAATACCGCAGAGTCGATCAAAACACAAATTGGAAGCCAAAAAACCATGCAAGTTACTGATATTCTTGGAAATGAGCAAACCGTCACAAAAGACGATATTATGGATTGTGTCGATAAATCCATGGAGAGTCTTTGCCGTGAAATTTCCGAGCGTATCTATGAGATAAACGGCGGTTCTACCTCTGCTGTTTTTTTGGCCGGGGGCGGCAGCAAACTGGAAGGTATGCGAACAAGCATTGCAAAATATATGAACTTAGACGTTAATCGCGTAGCGATAGCCGGCAACAACTTTGAAACATATGCATTCTCGGATTCATACGATCTGAACGACCCGGAATATGCTACGCCGTTAGGGATTGCCGTTTCCGCGGGACTAAATCTGATTGATGAAAGTTTTCACGTCACTCTAAACGGCAACGAAGCGAAGCTTTTCCGCAACAGTACGATAACAGTACGAGATATTCTGATGATGAACGGATTCTCGTATCATGATCTTATCCCAAAGGCGGGTCAGAAGCTGATTATCCAGTTAAACGGAAAACGGACCGTGTATTACGGGACTCCCGGCGAGCCTGCCGTCCTCCGTGTAAACGGGAAAGAGGCCAAAATTTCAGATTTGGTACATATGGGAGATAATATAGAATTCTCTTCCGCTGTGAATGGTCAAGACGCGAAACGCTGCCTGAAGGACTTGATGACAGACGATCCAAATCAAACGGCCACTGTGAACGGGAACATCGTTTCTCCCGAGACTACGCTGGAAAACGGCGATTCCATTGTTTTGAAACCGGCTCCACCAACGCCGGCGGCGGACTTTTCCGATTCTAAACCAAACTTGGAAACTGCAGATGAACTTTCGGAGGAGGTGTCCCCTGCGGCTCAAGAATCCGCTTCAGAGGAACAGAAATCCGCGACCGCGGTCTCTGCTGATTCTGCATTTTCCGGCGATCAGATTCAATTTGATTTGAACAATCAAACGGTTGTTCTTCCCCAAAAAGAGAATGGCTCTCCATATTACCTGATGGACCTGATCGAACGATCGGGAATCGATCTTGAAAAGCCGACAGGAACGTTTGTTCTACGCGTAAACGGCGTTGATAGTTCTTTTCTTACAGAGTTAAAATCGGGAGATCGTTTAGAAATCTTTTATAAAAGCTAACTCTCGTCTGCAATGATACCAGGGGAAGGTTATGAAGCTGATTCCCAATTTGGCCGAAGACTATTTAAAATCGAGCGAATATTATTGATCGGAAAGTCTGCAAAGCCGGGGTTGCGTTTGCCATGATTCAGGCCCACGTTGGAGGAAACAAACTGATTGCAGATGGTGGCGCACCAACGAGGCCACGAAAGGAAATGCTTTCGTGGCCAATCTTGAACGATAAATAGGGAAAAAGGAGCGCCACGTTTTGCATTGTGTTCGCTGAGGCCTGCATCTAAGATTGAGCGAATGACACAAGGCAGAAGCCCGGAAAGCGGCAGGAATGCCAGCTTTCCGGGCTTCTGTTGTGTACCGAACGCACAGGAGCTTTCCTTTGTTATTCGCCGATGTAATCCTTGCCGAGAGCGTCAGCGGCCAGAATAGCGGCATAAAGCTGTTCCGGAGTAACATCACCCAGCATGTTGTGAATGGATTCACCCGAAGCGCATGCCTTTTCCGCGGCAATCATTACTCTGGACGGGTCGGTCACGCCAACCTCCTTCAGCGTAATCGGCAGACCGACGGAAACGCAGAAGTCCAAAACTTCTTCAATTTCTTCCATGGGAGCGTCTTCCAGAACGAGCTGCGCAACCGTTCCGAACGCGACCAGTTCCCCGTGCATTGTTTTTTCGCATTCTTCCAGCGCGGTAAAACCATTGTAGACGGAATGCGAAGTGGCAAGACCGCCGTTGTCTGCCCCTACGCCGCTTAAATAGGTGTTGGCTTCAATAATAGCCTCAACCGCCGGAGTGAGGATACCGAGTTCAGCGGACTTTTTGGCCTTAAAACCGTCGTCAAGGAGGGTGTCGTAGCAGAGCTTGCAAAGTGCCATGGCGGATTTTGTAATGCCGCCGTTTTCTAGACTGGGAGAATTCGTTTTCTGGCACATTCTGGCTTCAAAATAAGTTCCCAGTGCGTCGCCCATGCCGGAGACGAGAAAGCGGATCGGCGCTTTTACAATAATAGAAGAGTCAACAATGACCGCATCCGGATTTTTGGGATAGAAGATATACTTTGCAAAGGACCCATCGTCGTTGTAAATTACGGAAAGGCCGGTGCACGGAGCATCTGTAGCACATACGGTCGGAATAATTACAACCGGAAGCCCTTCGTAATAAGCTGTGGCTTTCGCTGTGTCAATTGCGCTGCCGCCGCCAATCGCGCAGATTACACCGATCTTGTTCTCTTTTGCAATTTTTTGCATTTTATCGATTTCCCCGACCGAACTGATGCCGCCGAAAATCTCAAATTTTATAGATGCATTTTTGCCTGCGAAGCTCTTTTCAATTTTGGGCCGCGCTGCCTTGTAGCCGCTTTTGCTGCATATAAAAAGAATGGATGTGCCTAAATCTTTCACATGATCATACAGTTCGAGTAAAGCATCAGGGCCCTGAACATATTTTGACGGTGCTCTCATTAAAGCCAGCATTTATTATCGCTCCTTCATGTTAATATTTTAACAATATTAAGTATAATGAATTTTTAGTAGTTTTTTCGCTTCAGTCGAAAATTATTAAATAAATTTGATCATCCCTCGCAGACTCCATATTTTCAGTAAGAGTGCGATTCCAGTCAAAACCATGTTTTTCCTTGAGTCGTGAGCCATTTTATTAAGGACGTCTCTGGTTATCAGAAAGGTCATGACAAACGGTTTTCATGCGGTAAAACTTTCAGATGAAATTGGGACCAAGCAGGCAGCCGCGCAACTCGGTGCGGCCTACTACACGCTGCCGGAATGGCTCCAGAAGCGCAAGGTTTACGGTGATCACGCTTCGGGCTGCTTTGGCTAAAAGCATCGTGTTCCGGTACATTATGACTTGTTGCAATCGTATTTAAATCCATACCGGCAGTCGGGCTTGTTCATACTCTGCACGATTCTTGACTTTACCGCTCAAAGTAAAAAACCCGAAAAGCAGCATGTATGCCAGCTTTTCGGGTCTGTTTTTTGCATATTGGTCCAAATGGCGGGGGTATCCAAGGAACATTGAAAGGAAAAATGGCAAACCGATTTTTATGGTATCATTCCAAGTTGAGAACTTCAGCAATCTGCATCATAGTATTGACCCGGTAATCCGCAAGAGAGGAGCTCGCTGCGTCGCCAACTGCGATTGCCGTCATGTTTCCCGCTTTCGCCGCCTCAATTCCTGCAACCGCATCTTCCACGACAACACAGTCCTCTGGCTTTGTTTCGAGTTTTCGGGCAGCGACAAGAAATACCTCGGGGTCCGGTTTGGAATGCTGAATTTCAGTTCCGTCAGCAATCGCGTCAAAAACGGTTTCAAGACCGATTTTTTGAAGAATCTTTCTGGTGTTTTTGCTGCTACTTCCGATCGCGATTTTTACCCCGGCTTTTTTCAGGCGGTTGATTAATTCCATCACTCCGGGTAAAATATCCGAATGCTTCAGATTGTCGAGCAGCTTTATATAAATGTCGTTTTTGTACTGCATCAATTCTTGTTTTTGCTGTTCACTGTAAGACTTTTCCGACTTTCTCAGGATGATTTCCAGAGATTCGGCGCGGGAAACGCCGCGGAGCAGATTGTTGATCTGCCGGTCAAATGGAATTCCATTCCGGTCGGCCATGGACTTCCAAGCCATAAAATGCAGGTCGTCGGTGGATACAATCACGCCGTCCAGATCAAAAATAACGGATTTCAAGATTTCTGTGTCCTTTCTGCCATTCCCTGTTTCAGCCATTCCAGACTAAGAGGGAGCCAGTAGGGGATGCTTAGCCCCTTGATTTCCGCTTCGCTTTTCGTGTTTTCATCACAAAGAGACATCCCATGCGGCCCTTTTTCAAACAGATGCAGTTCACAGGGGACATGAACCGAATGGAGCGCGGTGGCAAGTCCTAACAGATCCGTGGGAGGGATCAGGCTGTCTTCATAGGTGCCCCAGACGAATGTGCGAGGCACTTTTTCGTGGATTTTAGGAATCAGGTTCAGGGATGCGGCTTCCTCCTGCGTTATATTTTCGTGCCCAATCATGATTTCCTGGATACTTGGGCCGCGAAAATCCGGAATCAGGCCCTGCTCCATCATTTCCAGTACGAATTCAGGAGTTTTCCTGTTTTGGGGAATCAGGGATACAGCGGGATAACCTAATATAATATGATTCGGGCGGGTTTGATCTTTCGTCAGACCCATCTCGTCGGTGAGGAGAGGCTGATTGAAATAGACACCCAGAGAGAGCGCCAGATTCCCTCCGGCGGAAAACCCGATTACCGCGATATTGTCACTGTCGAGCAGCCAATCCTCCGCGTTTTGGCGGATAATGCTCATTGCCCTGGCAAGTTCTTTCAGGGCAGTGGGGAACGGGTGATCAATTTTGACGGAGTATTCGAGTACGAAAGTGTGGTATCCCTTTGCCGCAAATGCCAAGGCAACGGGCTCGCCTTCGTTTTTCGAAATCATAGTATACCCGCCCCCCGGGCACACCACAACAGCCGGGCGACGGATGCCTTTTTTGGCAAATTCCCCGTCATCCAGAATGTTTGCGGTCAGCTTGGCGTCGCTGCTGTCGGACACCGAAAAAACAAGATTTTTCATCAAATATCTCCTTTAAAGCTTTGTGTCCCATTTCCCGCAGAAGGGGTCCACAGGATTTTTCCCGACAAACTCGGAGCGCCCCAAAAGCTTATCTACCAACAGCTCCAGGGTATAGTCGTTCACGCCGTATGTATTGATGTATGTCGGTACACGCGGCACGTCCAGCAGATGATACGGGTTTTCTACCGAAATAAAAACGGTGGGAATGGACTTAAAGTAGATCGGAACGTTCAGGCCCATGGGATTCTGCCATTCAATCCGCACAACGGTTTGATTCGATTTGGTGGCAAGGCTGCAAAGGTAGAGAATCAGATCGTAATCTTCACACATTTTTAAATAGGATGCCTGGTGCCCTTCATAGACGCCGTCCGCGTGGAAAAGGGTTACCGTAAATCCCTCTTTTTCAAGCAGCCCGCGTAATTGGCCCGTAAGGCCCGACTCTCTGGAGTAGCCGATTGCGTTTGCTTCGCCCTCAATGCCATACAGAAGAACGCGTTTCTGCTTTTCGGGAGACAGTGGAAGCAGCCCCGGCTGTTCCTTCACAAGCGTGATGGAGCGGTCGGCGATCTCACGCGCCGTTTGACGGTGCTCTTTGCAGCCAAGCACACGTTCCGCAGCCTTAGCGTCCGGAATGTTGTTCTTATTATGAAGCCCAAGCGAGGCTTTCAGCGCAAGAATCCTGCGGACGGCTTCCTCCAGCCTTTCCCGGCTTAGAAGCCCGTCTTGAAAGCCCTTTCGCATAAAACCGACATCTTCCTCCAGATTCTTGGTGAAGAGAAACATGTCGCATCCGTTTTCAATCGCTTTTGGAACCGCCTGATCGCGCGGCATAGCCATGGCGAACCCGGCCATCGTGGTCGCGTCGGTCAAAATCAGTCCGTTAAAACCCATGCTCCCGCGCAGAAGTCCCTTGAGAAGTTCCGGCGAAAGCGAAGCGGGAAGAATATCGGCGTCCGAGAGAGAGGGGTTCAGCTTTTTGGAGTATTGCGGCTGCGAGATGTGGCCCACCATCACAGTCTTGGCCCCGTGGTCGATCAAATAGCGGTAATTCCTGCCGTAGGTTGCTTCCCAATCCTCCGGGGAGAGAGAATTGACGGAGGTGACAAGGTGCTGGTCCCGTTCATCGGTTCCGTCGCCGGGAAAATGCTTGATGGAAACGCAGATGCCCTGCTCCTGGCAGCCCTTCAGATATGCTTCTCCACAGCGGAGCACCATGTCGGGGTCACTGCCGAAGGTGCGCGTGTTGGTGATTGGATTGCGGAAATTGTAATCGATGTCGATCACAGGGGCAAAGGCGAAATTAGCGCCGACGCTTTTGCCTTCCTCCGCGCAGATTTTTCCAAGCTGATAAGCATAATCGGGGTCGCCTGTCGCGGCTACCGCCATATTGGAGGCGATTCGAGTCCCCTCCTGTGCAATGCCTTTCCCGCCGTTTTCCAGGTTTGCTGCAATCAGCATGGGAATGCGGCTGTTTCGCTGCAGAGTTGTTACTGTGGCGATCACGCTGTCCTTATCCATGGGGCGGCACATCAATCCGCCCACGCCGAGATCTTTGGAAAGATGGGTCAGAAACTCCTCGTCCTGACGGTATCCTACCATGAAGAACAGCTGCGCGATTTTTTCATCGTCCGTCATTGCCTTTAATGTGGTTTCAACCCAATTCACATCGTCATCCGTTAG
Organism: Caproicibacter sp.; assembly: GCF_046707225.1. Taxonomy (NCBI): domain Bacteria; kingdom Bacillati; phylum Bacillota; class Clostridia; order Eubacteriales; family Acutalibacteraceae; genus Caproicibacter; species Caproicibacter sp. Next base: position 97,612 of record NZ_JBJKOP010000032.1, read on the forward strand.
GAAAAAAGGATTCTGTTTTAAGTTTTCAATATTCATTGCTGTACTCCTTTGTTATGCTGAAACAATGCCGGAACGGTGGAACATCCGCTGAGAAAATGCATGCAGCTTTTCCTGATTGGTGGTGTACCCCATAAAGATCACAATAAAGGCGCCGAGGATAATTGTTTGGACGGAGCCGTCGATTCCAAGCACAACCATCCCGTAAGACAGCGCGTTCATTCCGATTGCCCCGGAGAAAATTCCCAGCGGCAGATTTGAGAAGCGGGCCAGATAAAGCCCCACAAGAACGGGCCCCATGGAGGAAAACATAATAGAGGTAGAGCCCAGGTTTGAGGCAGGGCTAACCGAAACGGTGGAAGCGTTCAGCACGGCTGCCACCCCAAGGGTTGCGCCCACCAGCAAATAGGTCTGGATGATATTTTTCTTTTCATTGACGCCGTTATTCACCGCAAGCTGTGCATTGATGCCGAGGGAACGGGTATCGTAGCCGAATTTTGTGGCGGTGAGGAGATAATAGTAGACGCCGAGGACAATAGCCAGTACGAGATAGCAGTACGGCGCCTTCGCAAAAACAGTGAGCTTGGCATCCATAAACATATTGGCGCCGGAACCATCAAAAACCAGACCGCTGAGCGCTTCATAGATCATCACCACACCGAGCGAAACAATGATGGTAGGAACGCGGAGGAACAGGTACAGAACTCCCTCCAGCAAAGCCAGCAGAGTGCCGATCGCTACGGTTAAAAGCAGCATCAGAACCGCATTGAGGCCAAGCATGGAGGCAAGGTTGCTGCCCAGAATGCCGGACAGAATGACGATGGTTCCGGCGGCAAAGTCCCACCGTGCTCCAGAAAGCGGGAGGGCGATCGCAAAAGCAATGATGGTAGACACAATACTGCCCCGAATGATAATATCAAGTGCGTTGCCGCTCCAATATCCGGTTTTTTGTGCGCCAAGCGAAACCAGCAAAATAACCGCATACATCAAAAAGGGAAAAGAGAATGTTTTCATCAGACGGAGCAGTTGTTTCATAATCTTGTATTTCATGATCTCAATCAGACCTTTCCGGTTCCCCTGAAAAGAGAGCCGCACAGTTCAACCGCTGTGAACCGCGCGGCTTTGCTTTTCTGCGTTACTGCGCTTTTCTTGCCGCCTTGATTTCCGCGAGAGAGCGGTTGGTCAATGCGTTCAGGTCTTTCCAGGTTGCGTTTGAATTGAAAGTTTTCATCACTTTTTTCAGCTCTTCCGCCGTAACGCTTCCTTTAGACTTGTCGGCCGGAATGACGTAGTTCTGGAAATCGGCGACTTCCTGCTCATTGGTGACAATCGGGTAGCTGACCGTGCCGTTCAGGCTCCAGTCACTGTAGGTTTTTCCGTTGACGCGGTCATACAGCTGAGCGAACATATTAGCCATGATCTGGCTGTAATTGTTTGTCCCGGCCGCAACGACGCTGCCGTCTTTGATCGCCGCCATAGTAGAATCGTTGTAGCCCAGCGAAAGGATTTTGGTGCTCGGCTTTGTGCTGTCCTTGATGGCGGGGTAAATCATATCCATTCCGGAACCGAGCCCAAGAATTGAGTCGACGTTGCTGTGCTTTGTGAAAACATTGGTCACAGCCGCTTTGGCAAGGTCAGGGGTGTACATAAAGGTTTCCATATCGTAGACTTCCGCGCTGGGGTCCAGCTGCGACATCTTTTTCTTGAAGCCGTCGGCGATTTTGGTTCCGTCCACAAAGGTGAAAGCCGGGAAGGAAATGACCCCGATGTGCTTCAGGCCCTTTTGATTGGCAATTTCAGCATAGGTTTCTCCAAATTTTTCAGGGTCGCCGTTGAACTGCTTCAGTCCGCCCACAAAGTACTTGCTGTTTCCCTTATAGGAGCTTTGAATATCGCCGAGCGCGACGCCGTAATAGACGCCCCTTTCTTCGCACATCTTGATGCTGTTGTCAAGTGCGGTGTCATAGCCGCTGATCACGGCGTCTACGCCCTTATTCAACAGATTTTCCAGGCCGCTGATGTGCTGGTCTTCGCTCTGGCCCACGGTTGCATACTCAAACTTTACGTTAAAGTTCTGCTCCAGATAGGAGGCGTAGGATTTGATTTCTTTTCCCTGTATGTCTGTATAATTGTAAAGAATTACGCCGATTTTAACTGGCTTTTGACTGGACGCCGAACTGGAACCCGCCGTGCTGTTTGCAGATCCGTTATTGCTGGAGCATCCGGTCATGGAAAGCGTCAGGGTAAAAATTGTTATCGCTGCCAGAAGGTAAGCAGTCAGTTTTTTCATTTTCATTTTTATTTCCTTTCCTTACTGGTTTTATTTTATCTACAGGCGGTGTTTTCCGCCGTGTAAAACAAATTAACGGGGCAGAACCTTTTTGGACTTCGGCTGACGGATGGTGAGGAATACGACAATTAAGAAAATGATGCCCTTAATCAAAGAGACCACCTGCGTGTCTACCCCTGCCATAACCAACCCGTTGTTGAGCAACACATACGTAAAACTGCCGATGATTGCACTGCTGATGCGGGATTTTGCCCCGCCGTTCAAGGCCATTCCGCCAAGAATCAGGGCGACAATCGCGTCCATCTCCAGGCCGGAACCGGTTTTTTCGCTGACGCTTCCGGTCCTGGACAGAGAGAAAACGGCGGCGATCCCCACCATGATGCCGGCCAGGACATAAGCTTCCACCTTAACCTTTTTGACACGGACCCCGCTCTGCATGGCAGAGAGCGGATTGTCACCAATGGCACGGTTCTGCTTACCCAGCTTGGTCAGATTGAAAAGAACCGTCATCACGATGCAAAGAACCGCCATTGTGCCAATCAGGAACGGTGTGTTGGAGCGGAACAGTTCCAGGCCGGCCGTATTGTGCACCTCAATTTTATCAGTGCTCATGGAATTGACGTATGTGACAATTCCGCGGGCGACGAACATCACGGAGAGAGAGGAGATTGTGGACATCAGACCAAACTGATTGGTCACGATGATGTTTAACAGATAACACGTGACGGAAACAGCGATTGACACCAGAATTGCCGGCAAAACCTGGCCTGCCGTCAGGTTCATCACATACGTGGCGCACAGGGAACTCAGTGCGACCACCGCGCCGACGGAGATGTCCATTCCCCCATGGGAATAGATAAATGCCATTCCCAAGGTAATGGTGAGGATCACGACCAGCTGACGGATCAGCGTTTCCAAATTTCGGGCACTGAACAGATTGCCGTCCGTGAGGTACAGAAAGACCGCGATGACGAAAATCAGCCCGAAATATTGGATAATATATTGTTTGTAATTCTGAATCCAGTGCAGAATACGGGAACCGAAACCGCTTTTTAATGTATTTTTCTCTTCCACGATCGCACCGCCTAAATCATATATTCGATAATCGAGGATTCCACCAGCTCCGGACTTCGTTGAAACTCCATGGAAACGCATCCATCCTTCATAATAAGGACACGGTCGCTCATTCCAATCAGTTCCGGCAACTCCTCGCTGATGATCAGGATAGCGCAGCCCTGCTTTTTCAGTTGATAAATCAACTGGTACATGGTGGTTTTAACTCCTACGTCGACGCCGCGTGTCGGACTGTCCAAAATCAGGATTCTGGACTGGTTTCCGATCCACTTTCCGAAGGACACCTTTTGCTTGTTCCCCCCCGAAAGCTCTCCGACTGTCTGGTTCACGCCGCTGCACTTGATGTGCAGACCGTCCACCTGCTTTTGAGCGAATTTCTTTTCGGCGCCCGGAAGGATAAAAAAGCCTTTTTTCAGCTTGTCCAGTGCAGAAATTACCAGATTGTCTTTGATAGAGGCATTCAACAGGAGCGTTTCCTGATCCCGGTCCTTAGAAACATAGCCGATGCCGTTTTCCATGGCGGTTTGAATATTTTTTACTCGGACCGGAATTTCCTTCCCGCCGGTTGATTTTGTATCTTGCAAAACCGTGACTTCGCCGCGCAGTGGAGGAAGCATCCCATACAACAGTTTTCCCAGTTCATGCATCCCGCATCCCGAAAGCCCCCCGACACCCAGAATTTCGCCTTCATGCAGATCAAAGGTGATATCCTTCAGCGGTCCTGCGTCCACATGGCTGACCTGCATCATTCGCCTTTCGCCGTGGCTGGCATCAAAATCGCTGCGGTAAAAGTTATCCTGAATGGAACGCCCAACCATTGTCTGCTTAATCCGGCGCTCGTCAAATTCTTCTTTCCGGAAGGCGGAAATGAGTTTGCCATCACGCAGAACTGTTAAGCTGTCGCAGATTTCCATCAGTTCCGGCAGGTCGTGAGAAATGAAAAGGACCGCCTTGTTCTGTTCCTTTAAATCCCGCATGATTTTGTGAATCAAGGATCTTCCTTCATAGGAAAGGGCCGTTGTGGTTTCGTCCACGATCAGCAGAGTGGGATCGAAATACAGTGCGCGGGCGATTTCAACAAGCTTCCGCGTTTCAAAGCTCAGGGTTTCAATCGGTGCGGTAACATCGAAAGAAAGACCGACTTTTTCCAAGGACTTCTCCGCTTCGCGCTGCATTTTTTTTCGGTTGATGGAGCCGTGCTGCAGGAACATTGCTTCATCGCCGAGAAACAGGTTTTCCGCGACGGAGAGCCCGCTGATTGTGCCTGTTTCCTGGACGATCATGCAAATTCGGTTGTCCCGGGCATCCAACGGACTGCGTGGGCGATATGGCTTGCCCCTCAGCAGGATTTCGCCTTTGGTGGCCGTGTGAATTCCGCTGATGATGGAGGAAATGGTTGACTTGCCCGAGCCGTTTTCTCCAATCAGTCCTTGAATCTGGCCGCAGTAAACCTTTAGGCTCACCCCATCCAATGCTTTGATGCCGTCAAAGGCCTTTTCTAAATTTTTTGTTTCCAAAAACAGTTCTTTTTCCATGACAAACACCTCTTTAACAGCTTGCAGAGTAAAAGGGAGACCTTCCTAAGGTAGTGTTTCCTGACGGAGTTGCAACATTGTATTGGTATAATATGCAAATATTTTCATATAGTATGAATTGCTCTGCAGAACTTGCTGCCATCTTGTCCCTGGCTTTCTTTCGGTACATATGAAATTATATACGGATTTTTTCCTGAATACAACCGGCAATTTTCTCGAGAATTCAGTCGCTAATTTAAAAGAAATGAATATGAAAATTTTCATGTTCATTTTGCACAAGTATTGAGTTTTTTCTTTGAGGTATGGTCCATATCAATAATTATAATGCTTTCTTGTAGCTTTTTCCCATTGAAAAAGCGGTGGAAAAAGCTATAATGAAATGAGTAAGAAAAAGTTGTGAAAGTAATCGGAAAATTTTCATATATTATTCTTGTGGAGACTAAAAAATGAAAAAAGTAAGCATGAATGACGTTGCAAAGCAAGCAGAAGTTTCCCTGACAACCGTTTCCCGTGTGATCAACAATTCCGGTTATGTAGCCGAAGAAAAAAGGAAACGTGTCGAAAATGCGATTCGTGAGACCGGCTACCTTTTGCCGATTCAGCCGGAGAAGCCGGCACACACGGAAAATCTGATCGGGTTGATTCTCCGCAAGATATCCGTCAACATTTTTTATGATCAGCTTAGCTCCGCCCTCCTGCAAGAGGCAGATAAGGTGGGTTACAGCATGGTGGCAATGTACAGCAGCAACCTTTGCAACGACAATCTGCGCGGCTATGTGGAAAAGCTTTTGAAATATAAGGTCAGCGGTATCGTCATCTGTGGTTTCGGAGACGAATATCTTTCGGAAAGCCTGAGGGAATTGCTGCAGGAATGCGGGATTCCAATTGTTTTTGTGGAACGCACGGCGGGCTGCTACGGTTTTAACCGCGTTTTGGTGGACAACTCCCTTGGAACCTATTACGCAACAAGATATCTGATCCAAAAGAAGCACGGCCGTCTGCTTTATATTGGTTTTGATAAGAAAGGCAGCGTTGAAAAGTCACGGACCAAAGGGTTTCTGCATGCGGTGCAGGAGGCGGGCTATGCCGACTCGCAGTATTCCATTTACTCCTGCCCGGACAGCTCGGTCGCCTCGGGATATGCCGCAATGAAATGGGCGCTTGAGAAGCGGGACGATATCACGGGTGTGGTAGCTTATTTCGACGGTTATGCGGCCGGGGCGATGCAGTATCTTTACGAAATAGGGCGTAAGGTTCCGAATGACATCGAGATTATCGGTCACGACGATACTTATGCGCCGAATCTGGCTCCGCCGATCAGCAGCGTTCGCATGCCGTTTGAAGAAATGGGTTCTGCCGCGGTAAATATGATTCTTGAAAATCAGGGAAACACCATGGATTTTTTCGCAAAAACCGTCTCCCTGGAACCGAAACTCATTCTGCGCGGCGGAAATGCACAGGCGATTTCTCTATAAGCGCAGCAGTTCGAGTGTAGAAATACAAAGCATAGAAACCCCAAAAGAAATAGTCATGCCCGATTAATTTCACGTTTTGAGTAACAAATTATCCGAAGCAGAGCAATGGAAAGCGTACCCGAAGCAGAAGCTTGATGCGCAGATTGTATGCCACGCAGCTGCGCCGAATACTGTTTCAATCAAAAGCTGGAGCCGGCATCTTTACAATGCCGGCTCCAGATGGACCTGATTAAATTTAATTTTGAACTAAATGCTGTGTTTTATTCAAAGTTTCCGTAAAGCCAGGACTCGCTGCCGCCGGTCAGCCGGTAATTGAGCTGGGCCGTGTCCTGATCGAGATACGAGCCGTTCTGATATTTTTCCAGTACGACCGTAATGTGTCCCCATGCATCATTGGACGGAGAGCCGATATCTGACCGTGGAATTACCAGTTCGATTCCTCCGGTTGCGGTGTCCCACTGCGGCGCTATGACGGAAGAAATGGTTTTGTTCAGTGACCAGCTGCCGCCGGACACAGTGTATTTGTTGTAAGCAGAATCCGTGTTGCTTCTGGTAAAGAGGAACGCCATATTTCTTCCCAGTGCGGAATCATGGATGGTGTGGGTCGTTGTACTTGCGCTGTTGCTGAAATCTTCCGTGTAAACGCTGACTTTAAACTCATTCTGTGAGGAACCGGGGAGAGCCCCCGCTTCGTTGTTGATGCGAATGTAGATGTTATTCGCATCGTTGCTGATGTAAACCTTTTTGATATCCGTCCGGCTGTCCGAAACAGCGGTATCGCCGGGAGCATCCACATAATAGGGGACGTATTGATACTGGCTCCAATCCCCGCTTGCTCCGCTGGTTACGCTGATGGATTTGTAGCAGCCGGAATTGTTTTCCGAAGCGTAAACCCGCATATCGTAGTTGTCCGCATAGGCCAGGCTTGCCAGAACAAACGCGGCGGCCGTAACCGGCTCGCTGGCCGTGCTCACACAGGGGGCTTCCGTCACGTTGCTTGCGGCCTCTCCGGTTACCATCCATCCGGTGGCGGTTCTGTGCTTGAACCATTCCAGCATGTTATATGCTTTGTCCGGATTCCCGGAATAGATTTGGTAAACCGCGTCCCACATCGTCATCTGGGGCCACGACGGAGAAGCTTCCAGCGCCTCGTTGCCGCCCGGGCTCCACTGAGAGGTGTAATAGAAGGTGTCGCCGGAATATCTGGGCAGCCCGTATACGTCGTGAGCGAGGTCGGTTTCCAGCTTGGAAATGTGACGCGACGCCCTTGAGGAGTTCACGTCAATCGCGCCCAGCGCGAACAGAATATTGGTGGATGAGTCTTCCAGAGTGTTGTTGGAAAGGTCGGAGTTCACGCATCTGTTGTAATATCCGTTGGAGACATTCCAAAGACCCTGACTGCTGTCATCGCGGTTGATCGCCGTCAGGATGGAGCTGCCTGCGCCGTTGTAGCTGTCTGTTAAGGCGGCGTTGCCCATGACTGTGGAAATCAGCGCCGCGCTTTTCAGGCCCATGGCATAGGCTGCCTGCGTATAGGTGTAGTATTCGGAGGTGTCGCCCTCTTCCCAGATACTCTTGTCCGCAGGCCCAAATCCGGTGCTCTGGTTGATATTGTTCATAATGTAATTCGCGGATTTTTGCACCGCGGAATAAAGAGCGGAAAGGAACGACTGGTCGCCTGTCAGCTTATAGTGCCGATAAACGCCGATCAGAAACATGCCGATGGAATCGTTTTCAGGCTCTACAAAATTCTGATTGGTGTTGTCCCACAACCCATAGCAGGTGTGGAAGGTACCATCCGAATTTTGGCGTGCCGCAAGCCACTTCCAGTAGGTTTCGGCTTCGTCGGTAAATCCGGCGGCGTCTAATGCCATTGCCGTCACGGCGGAATCTCTGGACCAGATCTTATAGCCGTAATTTGCAGGGTTTGTCGTTGCCGGCATGGCTCCGTCGCCGGTGGAGCTTCCGGGGCGGATCGAATTTTTAATCATAACCAGATTCCTTTTATAGAGCGCAGTCAGGTCGGAGTCTGAGAGGGAAGGAACGGTTTTTTCGCTGAACCAGTTCTGGTAGTCGTTTGCCGTTTCTTCAAACCAATCGCTGCCGCTCCGGGAGGCCGCGGTATTGCACAGAGCCTGAATCTCATTCAGGGAGGTGCCGAGCCCCAGGTAGAAGTATACGTATTGCGTGCCGCCGGCGGGAATTGTCACCGTTTGCTCAAATGCGGCGGAAACGTCCTGCGCAGAGACACTGGCGTTGTTTTTGAGCGTGCCGCTGCCGTCAAAGGTATACCAGGGAGAGCAGGTTTGGCTGGAAGTGCTGCTGTCGGTATCGTTTGCAGCCTGATAGTAGCTTGGGGCCGCAAACGCTCCCAAAGCCAGATAGGGCTGGGAAGAGGCGTTCATATTTACAATGATGGCTTTTCTGGAAGAATCGTAGCTTGCTGAAATTGTGTTGGAAGTGCTGTTACTAGGGTGAAGCATGTCAAGAAGGCTGTAGGTTGCGCTGGAGGATCCGCTGTTTTTCAACGCGTAGCGCGTTACGATCAGGTTCTGATTCGGAACGGTCGCATAGTCCCTTGAGATCTCAACAGAAGGCTTGCTGCCGTCGTATTTCAGGTAGTTGGTATGTAAAATACCGTCCTCGTCAAAATAAGCTTCCGAGTCGAAATTATGGGTCTGGTCATATTTGACATTGTTGGTTTCATCCCGGAAGAAGCCTGCGTAATCCTGAATCTGATTTTGGGACCAGTTGCCCGAATATCTCAGTTCGGAAAGGCGGGGGCCTTTTCCGCTGGATGTGTCGGTGTCGTACAGCTTACTGGCCTGCCAGATTGACATCATATTGTTCCAGTTCGAGGTGTACAGACTGCGCACGGAAACATGCTTTGGGGTCACAACAAGATTGTCAAGATTGAGGTACCCGTCCGAGCTGTTTTCCACCGCAACTTTTACCGTGTGTGTCCCGGAGGAAAGCGCGGTTCCCACATCCGTGGTGTTCCATGTGTCCCAGCTTCCGGTGTCGGCGAAGTACGCGTTGCTGACAAAATTGCCGTCAACGTAGATTTCACGGACATTGGTTGCTCCGGTATAATTCGTATAACGGAATCGAAGAGTAGTGTCTTCAGCGGTTGAAATGTTTATGGTAAATTGGACGGAATCGCCGGAATCGCCGAACCCGTCGACAAAGCCGGAGCCGGTATAACCATTATGGTTCGTATTTGTGGTCACGTTGTTTAGCGATGCGGTTTCGGCTTCGTACTGGTTCTCCGTGTAAATTTTTGCTTCTGCGGCCGATTTCGGCAGCCATCCGAATCCGGCGAGCAGGCTGAACGCGAGCATGGCTGCGGTTACGGATTTTAACTTTCTCTTGTTTGCCAATTTCATTTTCTTTTCCTCCTTGTTTTTTGATTTATATGAATTTGCCGGTCGGATTTCAGGAGCTGATTTCAATATGATCCAGGTTAATGTATCCCTCGTATCCGCTTGAAACCAACAATACCAACCGGTGCATTCCCGCCCTCATAGAAACCTGTTTTTCCGATTCCTGCCAGGTGTTCCAGTCTGCGGTTACCGGAAAATCCACTTCTCCTTCGGCGGCATTATCCATATACAGAAAGCGTTTGCATTCCGCCGCGGTTGCGTTTGAATATCTGAACTTTAAGTTGTAGGACCCGGCGGTCGGGACATCAAGATCAAATGTTACGGAAGAATACATGGTCCCATACGAATCCACAAATCCGGTTCCCGTGTATCCGGGGTGGTCTGTATTGGTTGACACGCCGGAAAGGATGGAGCTCTCCGCTTCAATGATGGACGGGCAGGACTCCGAACCCCATTTCAGGTAGATCATATCCCAGTATTTCAGGGAGGGAACCGTAAACGTAACGTATTTTCCGTTTGAATCTGTTGAGACCGTATAGTTCAGGGACGTGGATATCCCTTCGTCCGTGTCCGGAGAAGCAACACTGACGCCGGCAACGGATTTGTAGGTCGGAATGTAATATTTTACGGTCAAATTTGTCTTTTCGTCAGGCGCTGCGGCTGCATTCCTCCAGTTTGTATCGGTTTCGGCAGTCATATTGATGAGGTGCAGAATCCCGTAATCGTCGCCTTTGTTTTTCGGGATAAACCAGATCTTGCCTGCTTCGCCGCTTCCCGACACGGATTCGTCGCTGATACTGATGTTCTGAAGTCCGCCGTCCGACGGGATAATATCCGGGTCATACAGCAGATTCTCGTATGCCGTAATGAAATTGTACTGATTTTTCATCGCCGTTCTCAGGTTGTCCCTCATGGACTTATACGCTTTGGGGTAGTAGGGATGCCCCAGCATGACGGCGTCGCTGTAGCCGGTGGAGCCGTTGGCCATGGAGAGACCGGAACCCATTTCAATATGCATGGCGCCGGAAGCGGCCAGCACCGCGTCCGTCAGGCGGACGGAATTTGAATCGAAGGTTCCCAGCGTGATGCTGTCAAGACGGATATCTCCACCCGCATTGTCGCTGTCCTGCTGAATCCGAATCGTGTGTGTTCCCTGCGTCAGGTACAGCGTCTTTGGCGTTGTGAACGACGATTCGGCGGAATACTGATACCAGCTTGGGTCGGCGGGGATCAGCCCGGTTCTTGTGCTGTCAAAGTTTGCTACCATTGTTTTGGTTCCATCGACATAAATGCTTTTTTGCGCTCTGGTATCGGTTCCGTTGGAGGCAAGGAACACAAGAGAATAGGTCCCTGTTTCAGGAGCCTGAACGGTATAGGAGGCGTAATCGCCTGTTTCGTCGAATCCGGTGATATAGGTTACGTTGTTTTCCGTCCCGGAGTGGACACCGCTGAGAGTGCCGCTCTCGGCCTGATAAGTAGTCCCGAGATTATCGTACTGGTTCATATACGCGGCGCAGACCATCGTTTTGCCGCCGTCGTTTTTTCTTTGCCAGTCAATGTAGTTCTTCAGATCGTTATAGTTGCTGCAGTTTTCCCAGATTTCGCTGAACGGGAAATCCGTATTCGCGTTTTTGATAATATCGTTGGATGAAAAATCATCGTTGGGAGACGCGGCTCCATTGACCGCGTTCATTGTAATATAGTTTTTACTGCTGTTGTTTGCCGTTAAATTTTGCTTGATTTCATTCACATAGGACGAAAAGGAATTTGCCAAATCGACGGAGTTTCCCGAGTAGTCGTAGTAATTGACATTGCCCCAGAAATCACCCATCTGATCGAGCTGAATCCCATCGAACCCAAATGCGTTAACGGCCCCCGTGTACTGAGTGGACATGAAATTTCTCCAGTACTCATTCAAGGGATTGAATACAAAAAGAATCGGGAACGGTTTTCCCTCCAGAGGGAATATAAATTGGTCGATATGATTCAGAGAAGAGGGAGTGCTGGGATCGTAGCTGATATTATGATTGAGATTTTTGTACAGTCCCCATTCCTTGCTGACACCGTAATTTTCATATCCTTCGCGTGCCATATAAACCATTTGATAGGCCATTGCTTTTTGATTCAGATTATGTCCGGCGTTAATCCTCTGCAAAATGCTGGCTTTTGAAATGGTATTCCCGAACATGTCTTCCCAGGTGGCCGCCGTGTTCGATGGAATATCCTTTTCATGGCGCCACATCCAGTCGTAATACTGAACAAGGTTGATATGGTAATCCCTCGCCAGTTCCTGCATCAGGGAAGTGCTCTCCGCTTCGGTCTCTCCTTCCGGAAAATCGACACTGTACCCATAACGCGGATAGCGGGAAACATTGGAAGAAACATCGATTGCCGTTACTTTGGTGCTTCCATTTCCAAGTGACACCCGTACCAGATATCCGGTGTAGTCGGCAGAATCGCATTGCCATGAAATGCTGCGTTCGGCTGTTCCGCCCGCTACGATGGTTACATTTTCACTGCTTTCCCAGACCTGTTGGTTTAGATGATAGATCCTTGTACTGACGGTCTGTTCGATACCGCTTCCGGTGCTGTTCTTAATTTTCGCAGTGATCATGGCGGTGTCTCCCGGATGATAACAGGCTTTATCCGTGTAAAGATCGATGATTTCACCGTAAGCCGATGTGGTTGAGCTGAGGGCAGACTGTTGCTGAGATACGGAGGCTGCCGACTCAGCCGCGCAGACGGTGCCGTTTGAAACGATCACGGCACACGCCAGAGTCAATGACAGGCAAGCTAGAAACCTTTTCAATCAAATCCTCCTCCTTTTTCACACTCCTCTTTTCCGACAAAAGCTGCATATAACACCTTCTTCCATAATTTACATTTATTTCCATATTTATTATAACGCAAATATTTTTTATCTTAAATTCCTATTTTTTTAGATTTTAGTTCAATTTTTTTATATATAAATTAAAATTTTGCAATTTATTCTTGTGATCAGTGAAGGATAAAGCTGGATGAAGAAAAGAAATGTCCGCTTTCTATAAATTGTCCATTAACGGGAATTGATTCTGCTTTGATCTTCCTTTCGGGACTTCATGATTGTATTTATTTCCGCTGAGAGATATAATGTGGAAGGTTCCGCCAGCCGGTCTGCTGCTTAGCGGTGTCGATGACAAACTGGGAAACATCGGGAAGGTTGCGGAGCCTTGCGAACAGGGAACGTTGTGAACGAGATTTGAGATCAGTCGATTGCGCTGTTTCTTTTGCTCCGAAAAAAGAAAGCTACCGCACCGGAAAAGGAGAACAGAATGAATGTATTAGTATTGGGCGGCACAAGATACTTTGGTGTACATATGGTTGAAGCCCTTCTTCAAAAAGGGCATCAGATCACGATTGCCACCAGGGGGTTGAAAAAAGACAATTTCGGCAACAGGGTTCGGCGGGTTGTTGTTGAGCGCACATCACCCCGAAGCATGGCGGAAGCATTCTGCGGCAGATTTTTTGACGTAGTGTGTGACAGCCTTGCTTACTGCTCCAACGATGTGAAATATGCGTTGGATTCCATAAGCTGCAAACGCTATGTGATGACATCCTCGGCGTCTGTGTACGATCTGCATGTCGATACAAAGGAAGGCGACTTTAATCCTCTTGTAAAACCGTTGAAATGGTGTAACAGGGCGGATTACCCGTATGATGAAGTCAAACGGCTTGCAGAGTGCGCCGCGTTTCAGGCATACCCTTCCCAAAGCACAATAGCCGTCAGATTCCCATTTGTGATAGGACCCGACGACTATACCAATCGACTGTATTTTTATGTCGAGCATATTGTAAAGGGGATACCCATGTTGATTGACGATATCGATGCGCAGATGGGATTTGTCAGCTCAAACGAAGCGGGCCGTTTTTTGGCTTTCTTAGCAGAGCAGGAATACACAGGCGTTATGAACGGAAGCAACAGCGGAACAATATCATTGCAGGAGATCATTCAGCATGTCGAAGAAAAGACAGGCAAACAGGCAATTCTATCAAATCATGGGGATAATGCTCCCTATAACGGCGGAGTGGATTATAGTTTAAATACCAAACTTGCGTCAGATCTAGGTTTTTGTTTTTCTCCAATCAGACCATTTATCTATGATCTGATTGACAGGTACCTAGAACTCTCCGGAAAGTAAAATACGATTTCCCAAGAAGTTTAATGAATAGACTTTATGGAAATCCAGTGATTTGCACGCTTTTTAAAAACCGCAATTGCTAGTGCGAAAAAAACTCAGTACACATCGGAAGCGAGGCGCAGCTCAATGGAATTCAATGAAAAATTGCAGCAATTACGAAAACAGAAAAATTTGACACAAGAGGAACTTGCCGACTCGCTCTATGTATCCCGCACGGCGGTTTCCAAATGGGAATCCGGGCGTGGATATCCCAACATCGATTCCCTCAAAGCAATTTCAAAACTCTTTTCCGTATCTGTTGACGAACTGCTTTCCGGCGAAGAACTGATATCCCTTGCCGAAACGGAAAGCAAAGAAAATGCAAAAAGCTTTTCCGATATGATTTTCGGAATATTCGACTGTACAATGGCCCTGCTGCTTTTTCTGCCGTTCTTTGGGCAGCAAGGAGACGGTATGATATACACCGTTTCGCTCATTGCTCTCACGGATGAACCAAACTATATTCTTGTTCCGTATTTTGTGTTGGTGTCGTTGACTGTTGTGTTTGGAATTGCGATCCTTGCTTTTCAAAGCTTTCCTAATCGAATATGGGCGAAAAGCAAACTGCCGGTTTCGCTCATGCTCAGTATTTTGAGCGTGCTTATTTTTATCAGCACCCGACAACCTTATGCAAGTGTATTTGTGTTTTGCTTGCTTATAATCAAAGGCGTTTTGCTCGTAAAACAGCGGTGACACGAATCGTGTCACGACTGTGACGCCGCGATTCTTACAATTTTCTGAACCTTCATGATAGGCTGATATCAGACTTGAAGTCTGGATAACACCAAATTAGGAATGGAGATCAGAAAATGAAAAAAAGCAATCAAATCAATTTTGCAGTATCAGGAGCCTTGTTTTCCCTTTTCGTGATACTCACAATCATGCTCATGCATGTGGATGTGAAGCCGGTAGGGCCGAAGGGTTCTTATGTAGGGTTTGCAACTCTGAACAAATGGATGTCAGAACGGCTGGGAGTCAATATGCTCCTGTACCACATTACGGACTGGTTCGGCGTGGTGCCTGTTTTGGTTGCCTTGGGCTTTGCGATCCTGGGACTGATTCAGCTCATTGGTAGAAAGAGTCTGAAGCGTGTGGATTACAGCATTCTGGTGCTGGGCGCGTTTTATCTGCTTGTGATCGGTGCCTATTTGTTTTTTGAGTTCAATATCGTAAATTACAGACCGGTTCTTATTCAGAACGTTTTAGAAGCGTCGTATCCTTCTTCCACCACACTGCTTGTCCTGTGTGTCATGTCCACGGCGATCATGCAGTTCAACCGTCTGGTAAAGGGAAGAGCGGCAAGAATTGCCATTAACGTGGTCTGTGCCGTCTTTGTCGCCGTCGCTGTAGTCGGGCGGCTGCTGTCAGGAGTTCACTGGTTGACCGATATTCTTGGCGGTGCGCTGCTGAGTTCAGCGCTTGTTATGCTGTATGATTCGGTTAATACATTTATTGAATCTAAAAAAAACCGCTGAGGCAAGCCCGGCCCCATAAAGAGCGCGCGCGGTTCGTAAAAGCAAGGGCTGCGAATAACGACAGACAATTTCATGAGTGAAGGCACCGTCTGTGGAAAAAGTGCAATTTGTGTGAGGAGCAATTCGGAATATTGGTACCGCCATTTTAAATGCCGACCACTTGGCTACAGCATTTCCAATTTAGATTGCAAATATGGACATATCCCTCCTCCGCCGAAGGCGGGGGAGGGATATAAGTAAATTCTACAATTCAACTGGAATTGCTGTAATATGATTTGCCTGTCATGCACCGTAATTCTGATTGCTTTATGTTTGAAAAATAAGCGCTGGAGGATGAAAATGATTTACAGAAAGATGGAAGAAGCTGATATTCAAAAAGTTATTCCGCTGTACATGGAATACTACAATTATAAGGATAACAGCTGCTGGACGAAGGAAACCACCTATAAACGCATTCATCAGGTTTGGAGCAGAGAGGATTCTCATTGCTTGGTTCTTGAAAATAATGAAGTCATAATCGGCTTTGCGATGGGTTATTTTGAGCAGTATGACGATCTGGTCGCTTACGATTTGATTGAGATTGTGATTGCACTTGCCTGTCAAAATAAGGGATTTGGCACTGCTTTGATGTTGGAGCTTGAGCGGCAGGTAAAAAGCATGGGCGCGTCGATGATTCAGCTGCAGGCTGTAAACGATGAGAAACATAACCGGTTTTACGGCAGGTTACAGTATAAAGACGTCGGCAATCTGATTTTAAAAGCAAAATGGCAATTAGGCGCGGATTAAAAAATGGACGTTTCCGGCTGCCGGAAAGGTCATAAAGTTATTTAGTTTTTTTAAAATGCCTCTTGCAATCTTTTTTTAATAGACTTACTCTTTATTTCAAGGATATCCTTCATCAATGAAAGGAGAAAACTGATTGCATGAAGCAGGAAAAAATTGAAGAGCTTGAAAAGGTGATTTGCGCCGAGTATGGCAATATCGCGGGCATTCTTGTACAAAAAAGCGGAGTGAAATTATACGAAAATTACTGGAACGGATACACGGCCGGTCATGCTGTCCACGTGGCATCGGTGACCAAAAGTGTTGTTTCCGCGTTGATTGGTATCGCCATCGAGCAGGGTTATATCGAAAACGAGGACCGGAAGGTGTTGGACTTATTCCCGGATTACACGGTGAAAGCGGGCGAAAGAACAATACAGAACATTACAATCAGAAATTTACTTACCATGACGGCCCCGTATCGATATCAGACGGAGCCCTACGAAAAATTCTTTACAAGCCGGAACCCGATTCGGGACGCCCTCGATTTGTTAGGCGGAGACGGTGCCATCGGAGAATTCAATTATTCCGCCATCGGCGGAACCCATATTTTGTCGGGAATCCTCGTGAAGGCTACAGGGCGGTCCGTGCTTGATTTTGCTGTTGAAAATTTATTCGCACCACTGGGAATTAAAGTGCCGCGCAATGTGGTGCTGCGTAATAAGGAAGAACATATCGCCGTGATGAACGATAAAAACACCAGCGGCTGGGCCGTTGACGCGCAGGGAATCAACACGGCGGGCTGGGGCCTTTTCCTGACGGCTGAGGATATGACAAAAATAGGCCGGTTGTACCTGAACGGCGGAGTATGGGGCGGCAAACAAATTGTATCGGCTGGGTGGATTGCTGAGAGCACGCGGGAACACAGCCGATGCGCCCAGTGGGGAAATCTGGCCTACGGCTATCTTTGGTGGATTCTTGACGGCGACAGCTATGCGGCTCTGGGCGACGGTGGCAATGTAATCTATGTGAATACAAAGAAAAAAATGGTGGTTTCCATTGCTTCGCTTCTTATACCGGATGCCAAGGATCGAATCGAACTGATTAAAAAATATATCGAACCGATTTTTCAGGATTAAAAAACGGTAATCCGTCTCCAGATTGCCAAAACCGACAGGGCCGCGAAACAATTCCGTTGTCTCGCGGCCCTGCTATTTGGTGTTTGATTGGGATTTCACCGGACCGATGCCGGCGGACTGAAAACGAATCAGTCTGTTCGTTTCACAATTTGCAAATTTGTAACGGCTGAACCGCCGCCCTGACCTGTCACGGGATGTTTTGGCGAATGAACATAAAACATAAAACCATTTGAACTGCAGATTGTTCCAATGTCATGGTTTTCTTCCACGGCCGCGTGTCTGACCCTGCCGACGATCATTGCGTTAATCCCCTTTCCCGAAAGGTCGGACGCGGTTTCAAGCGTGCATTCGTAGCATAAGAAGGCCTCTCGGATGCGGGGGGCTTTTATCGTCTTTGCCGGCTCGGCGGTAAAGCCCCCAACAGCCAATTCGTCCGTATCGTCATCATTCTGCTCGATGGTTTTCAAGCAGCGGTCGTAATAATCCGGATTGAGGAAATTGATGCAGAATTCCTTGTCGCGGAGAATATTACGGTAAGTATGCGTGCTTTGCATCAGGCCGGACATGACGGCGAAAAAGCCGCCGCCGTCGCCGGAAAATGTGCTCCACGCGTGCAGGCAGGCGTTTGGCTTTCCGTTTTCTTTTCGTGTCGTAATCAAAAACAGGGCGGAGGGGACGCCGCACGCAAACTCCAGGTGGGAAAACACGTCATACTGACCTTGCCATTCTTCCGCAAAGGTTGCGGGCCGATTTTCGTCAACTTCAAATCTCATTCTTTTGACTGCTCCTTCCATTTGACATAAAAAAGTTTGAGCGGCCTGAAAGGGGATCTGCAGCAATTCCGGTTGAATTGTAGAATTTTCTTATGTCCCTCCCCCGCCGAAGGCGGGGGAGGGACATGTCCGTATTTGCAATCTAAATTGGAAATGCTGTAAGGAGCGCCCTGATGGACACTCCGGTTCCCGGCTTCGGTCTTTTTTCTGGATCTTAGCCGACCGCTTCTTACTGATACAGAATACCACGTCAATCCTGACAACTGTATGTCAGCTTCACTCGTACTGCTTTAGAATTATTTTCGCTTCTTTCCGAACAGCATCGACAAGGCTTTTGGGGGATAGAACTTTCGCGCCTTTCCCCAGCCCTAAAATGGTTTTTACCATTTCGTGTTCGTTTACATAATCCCATTTGGCAAGAATGCGGTGATCAACAATTTCGTAGGAATCCGGGCCGTATTCATCCACCGCCACATATTCGAGACTGCGGTCCAGCAGAAGGGTCGCGTATCGTTTTGTTTCAGGATCGGACAAAAACGCATCAAGATTCAAACTTTCTTCGGGAACGTCCCGAAACGGAAATGAGTCGTCGGTCATTTCCAGATGAAGCAGACGGCTGAGCTTAAACAGCCTGAAATCATCGCGCAAACGGCAATAGCCGAACACATACCACGCGGACCATTTGAAAGTAATCAAATACGGTTCCAATTCCCGCTTGGTTCTGCCGGTTTTACTGCAATATTCAAACCGCACCGCTTTTTTTGTCAGGATTGCTTCTCGAAGCAGACCGATTTTGGGCGCGAGATCGTTCTTATAAAAAGAGGCCAGATCGATGATGATTTCATCCTTGAGTGAAATAAAACGATCGGGTTCAGGGGAAAGCTTCGCGATCAGGGAACGGATGGATGGGTTTGACATTACGCTTGAAAGACCTTTCAGCCCAAGTAAAATACTCTGCATTTCCTCCCGTGTGAGCGCGCTTTTGTCCAGCTTAAAGCCTTTCTCGATTCCGATTCCGCCGTCTCCACCCGGGTAGGTGATAATTGGAATTCCGGCTTTCCCGATATCCTCAATATCCCTGTAAATGGTACGCAGCGACACTTCGAACCGTTCGGCAAGATCTTTTGCTTTCACTTTATTCTTTTGTGTAAGGATCGTCAGGATTCCGAGTAAACGGTCGACCTTCATGACATCACTTCCATTCCTACCGGTATCATAGCAAAGCTGTCATGAGAATGTCAACTTAATTGCCTCCCCGCAGAACTGTTTTTCGGTTCAAAAAGCATGATGCGAAATCCAATTCTCTATTCTAAAAGGAAGAGATGTATGGTATAATTTTTTAAAACATCGGTCCGTTTTTTCCTTTTCATGTTTGAATATTTTCGGCTCAGAGATCGAAGAGCAGGATTGGGATTGGGATGCGGAGCAAGGAGTAACAGCGTGAAAACAGACCGGCTTCTGGAGATTATTATTTATCTGCTGAATCACGAGAAGGCCACGGCGAAACAGCTGGCAGACAAATTCGACGTTTCTGTCCGAACAATCCAGAGAGATGTTGACAGCATTTCTTTAACCGGAGTTCCGATTTTGGCCGCGACGGGCCTTCATGGCGGTTATTCCATAGATTCCGATTATAAAATCCGAAACCAGTTTATCGGCAAAGAGGATTTTGCCTGGATTGTCATGGCGTTGAAAAGTTTGAGTACAAGCTGCGAGAATGACAGGCTGAATTTGATTCTGGAGAAATACCGTTCCCTGAACCACGTGGATGAGCCGAAAATATTTTTGGATTACAGTGTTACAAGGGAAAATCAAGACGTTTTGCTGCATAACAAAATAATAGAAGAAGCAATTTCACGCTTATTGCAGATTCAATTCGATTATCAAAATGTCAAAGGCTCTCTGTCGCGAAAAACCGTGAACCCCTTGATTTTGCGTTTTAAGTGGTACGCATGGTATCTGTTTGCTTTTGATGTGGAAAAGGAAGAATATCGGACCTATAAAATTGCAAGAATGGCAAATCTTGTGATGACAAACGTTCCATTCCAATCCCCTGATAATGTGGAAGAACGATTGGCTGACAGCGATAAAAATTATCTTTGGACCTGCGAAAGCATAGAGGTCTGGTGCAGGGAGGACTCAATCGCGGAGCTTGAGGAGTATTTCCCCGGGGAAAAGAAAGAACGGCTGAACGACGGAAATTATTTGCTGCACCTGCATGTACCGCCGCAGGAAAAACTGTGGCAGGCCCTGCTTCTCAGTATGGGACGCAAAGTCAGAATTTTAAGCCCGAAATCTTATCGGGACAGGCTGGTTCGTACCGCGGCCGAATTTTTATCGAACCATGACATGCTTATGTCGTAAATGCTGTGCTATGATGAGGAAAACTTGAAGGAGTGATTTTTATGAATTCATTTGGCACGGCGCTGATTGCCTCTCAAAAAAATGCGGTGATTCCGGAAGAACAAAACCTATTCGGGCAGTTTGTCGGCGATTGGGATTTTGACTGGTATGACAGGATCGGGGCGCATGCGGGAAGGCATGCCAAAGGGGAATGGATTTTTGCGTGGGTGTTGGAGGGTGCCGCCGTTCAGGATTTGTTTATCTGCCCCTCACGAGAGGAACGGCTGGTTAACAGCCAGCCTGATAACGAGTATGGCACGACAATCCGAATCTACAATCCCCAAACCTGCGCATGGGATATTTTTTATGGCTGTACTGGGGAAGCCACTCGGCTGGAGGCACGGAAAGAAGACGATAAAATCGTACTGACTGAGACCGGTGACAGGAAAATGAAGTGGATTTTTTCAGAGATTACAAAAGATTCTTTTCGCTGGCAATGCGATGATACGGAAGACGGCGTGACATGGAAGACTTACCGGGAACTTTTTGCGGTGAGGAAAAAAAGATAAGAACTATTCCTTTACGGTCCATGCGTAAGAAAAATATCCAATGGATCAAATAAAAAAGAGAAGGCTCGGCATCAAGAGGAAACTTGAAGCTGAGCCTTTTCTATTCGCAGCAGAAACGGCTGCCGATCTTATTCAAAAAATCCAGGTTTTGCCAACCTGCGGCAGGTATGGAAGAGTTATCCTTTCACAGCCCCGGCGGTCAGGCCTTTCATCAGGCTTTTCTGAAAGATCAGAAAAGCAACGATCACGGGAATCACGGCAATCACGGCCGTCGCGGCCATCAAATTCCAATGCGCACCGGCAAACTGCTGGAAATAAACCGACAGCGCCTGAGGAATGTTATGCTTTTTTGTGTCCTGCAGGAAGAACACCGCCTGGGCGTAGTTGTTCCAGATGCCGAATCCATTCAAAATTACAACGGCGGCAACGGACGGCTTGAGCAGAGGAAACGTGATTTTCCAGAAAACCCTGAACCAGGAGCATCCGTCGATAATCGCGGCCTCTTCAATCTCCCTTGGCAGGGACTTTACAAATCCCGTAAAGATGAAGACGGAGGAGGGAAGAGCGATTGTGGCGCAGACCATGCTCATTCCCCAAAGCGTGTTGATCGCGTTCAGACGGATCATCAGAGCATAGAGAGGGACGGTGTTGATGATTCCCGGGATCATCATGCAGCTCATAAACAGCCAGAACACAAACTTGTTGAATTTATAGTCGAACCGGGCGATGGTGAAGGCGGCCATTGCCCCGAAAATGAGAATGATCGCCAGCGATTCCACAGTGATGACGGCGGAATTGACAATCGCCGTTCCAATGTGGGATTTCTGCCAGGCATCAATATAGTTTTGAAAATAAAAATCCGGTACGAACAGATTTCCCTGGTAAAAGATCCGCTGGGGCTTGTTGAGAGACAGAATCAGAAGGATATAAAACGGAATCAGACAAACGGCGCAGATCAGAATAATTGCCAGATGTTTCATGAAATTGACTGCAGAATTCAAACCGTTCACTCCTTTTCCCGCGTCAGCCGCATCGAAATCATGACGGGAATCAAAATGATAAAGAACATGATGATCGCCACGGCGGTGGAATACCCGGTTTTGCTTCCGTAGCACATACGCATGATATATATGCTGAGAGTTTCGGTGGCGTACCCCGGGCCGCCGTCGGTCAGAGCCATGACAATATCGAAGACGGCAAGGGAACCGATAATGTTTGTAACGACGTTGATCCGGATAGAAGGCAGCAGCATCGGCATGGTGACATAGCGAAAGCTGTCCCAGAAACCGGCTCCGTCAATTTTCGCGGATTCGTACAGCTCATCGGGAATATTCTGCAGCCCCGCCAGGTAGATTACCATGGTCATACCGGCGTACTGCCATACGTTTACAAGAACAAGCACAACCATACACGCGGTGTAATCCCCAAGCCAGTTGCCGAGAAGCGATGATTTCCCGATCAGCTCCAGCGCGTGAAAGACAAATCCGCGGTCCGGCTGCAGCAGCATATACCAGATGTACCCCATGATCAGGGGGCTGATTATGGCGGGCAGATAAATCATCACGCGGGCAATGCCTTTTCCCTTGAATTTTCCATTCATTAAAAGCGCGTACCCGAGCCCGACGATATTCAGCAGCGGTGCGCTGCCCAGCGCGAAGATCAGCGTGTTTTTAATGTCCGAGATGGCCCTGCTGTCCTTAAAAAAATCAAAAAAATTCCGCAGACCGATAAAATTAGCCCGGCTGATGCCGTCCCAGTCCGTCAGGCTCATCCAGATTCCCTGCGAAAGCGGGTAAAGAAAAAACACCGCGAATAACAGAAAAGCGGGAACGGCCATAAAAGTGTGCAATCCAATTTTTTTTGTTTTCATCATACCGGCAGATAACCCCTTTTAAAAAACGGAGGGTATCTTTCAAGACACCCCCCGTGCAAAATGTCTTCGCTTATTTCATGGCTTATTTCATGCCGTCGTCCCAAGCTTTTTGGTACGCGGTGGCAAAGGTTTCCGGCGTGTATTTTCCGCCGAGCAGGTCCTGCACCATGCGGCCCGCGTCGTCGCCGGAAAATCCGGCCGGCTTTTCATTGGTGAAATCGATGTTGACGGCGGATTTCAGGGCGGTGGTGACCTCATTTGCCAGAAGCGCCGGCGCCCAATCGGCCTGAACATCCGTGAAGGCGGAGGGAGCTCCCGCGGCTTCGCTGTATTTTTTCTGGTTTTCCGGTTTAAACAGATAATTTAAAAATTCGATGGCCTCAGCTTTATGCTTTGTTGTGGCGGAAATGGAATAACCGGAATCCTCCGCGCTTAAAATGACCGGTTTGGATTTCGGCATATAAGACGGATAAGGAGCAAAGCCAATTTTGCTCACGATATTGGGGTCGGCGTCCGTCAGGCTGGACAGAACCCACATGCCGTTGCTGAACATGGCGGCTTTTCCCGTGACGAAATCCTGTACGCAGTTATCGTTGGTCGCGGTCAAAGCGTCGGAGTTGATGAGACCCTTGCTTTTCAGTTCCAGCAGGTCTTTTGCAAATACGGCCATGGGTCCGTCGGCAGCGCCGAAGTTCAGCTTTTCCTTGTCGTTGTCGAGCATCGCTTTTCTCGCATCGACCGTACCGAGCGTCTGCTTTATGTAGCCGTGCGGAATGAATTCAATCAGGTGCCCCAGGGACCATGCTTCCTTTCCGAAGATAAACCAGGGGGTCACGCCGGGTTTCTTTTGTTTGATGGTTTCCAGATTCTTTTCAAATTCTTCCCAGGTGGTTGCCTGCTTTAAGCCCAACTCGCTGAAAATATCTTTGTTGTAAAAGAATCCGGCCATTGTCATGTTGGTGCAGACACGGTACTGCTTTCCGGTCTTTACATCGGTGCAGTCGGCCTTCATCGCGGCGGAGAGTCTACTCCACCAGTCTGTCTGGTCGGACAGGTCAAGGTATTTACCCTGATCGACGTAACCCTGTTCGTAGGTCGTCATGATGTCGGGAACCTCACCGGACGCAAACTTAATCTTGATGATGTTACTGGCGTCTTTCTGGTACTCCTGTTCCACCGTGATCTTGTCCTGGGACGAATTAAAATCATTGATGATTTCATTCATGACATCGATGGTTTCGATTTTGCCCGTGAACAGTTTCAGGGTTACTTTACCCCCGGAATCCGACTGCGAGCCTGCTTCGGAAGACGAGGCCCCCTGAGGCTGAGACGACGCGGATGGGCTGACCGACGTAGCACATCCGGAAAATGTTCCCCCAAGAAGCGCCGCACTCAACAGTACGGCTAAAAGTTTTTTCAATGAAAATTCCTCCTTTAAAATTCAACATGCCTCCTTTTTTAAGAGTAACATGTTTGCAAAGAAAAGAAAATTCCCGCTTTATTAGATAATAGTTTGAGTTTTTTGGATTGATTATTGGTTCAATTGCTTAACGGCCGGATTGTTGATATAATGTTAATAAAGGGGGACGGCGTTGATGAAAAAACGATTTTTTCACCCCTATCGCAGTTGGAGCATTCGGCGAAAGCTGCTGGTGATCATTTCTCTGCTGATTGTCTTGTCCGTGACGCTGGTATCCGTATTAAGCTATAACCGGTATACGAATTATTTTACGGAGCAGACCAAAGAACAGACCCAGCAGATTATCGACCAGATCAGCATGAATGTGGATACCTACCTCAAAGAGCTTTTTCGGCTCAGCCTGACACCCTATTATAATAACAGTGTCATGGAGGAACTGGAAAGTCAACCCCAAAACGATATGGATAAGCTGGAAAAGCAGCGAAAAATCGAAAGTTATCTGGGCTCCGTTATGATATTGCCCCGCGACGATATTCTGCGCGTCTATATCCTGACGGACAGCGGCGTTTACTCCAATATAAAAACGCCCTATAATATGGCGGATTACCTTGATTACACGAAATCTTCGTGGTATCGGCAGGCCCTTTCCACGCAGCAACAGATTTTTCTTCCCGTCCATTCGGAAAAGGTCTTCGGAAACGATAAAACGCAGATTTTTTCCTTTGTTCAGAGTCTTCGAAGCAAAGAGGATAATTCCAGGGTTCTCGGCGTGATCAAGGTTGACGCGAATTACGCGGAAATTAAAACCATTTGCGATA
The DNA here is from genome assembly GCF_046707225.1 of Caproicibacter sp. Lineage (NCBI taxonomy): Bacteria > Bacillati > Bacillota > Clostridia > Eubacteriales > Acutalibacteraceae > Caproicibacter > Caproicibacter sp. The sequence continues at coordinate 122,755 of NZ_JBJKOP010000032.1, forward strand.
AGGTTCAGCTGGAGGACGGCAGCGCGCTTTTTATTATCGACCAGGATAAAAACATTATCTACCAGAACAGCAGATTTACGGTCGGAAAGCTGGATGACCCGATTTATCAGGCTGCTCTGGAGACGGACGGCAGCAGGATTTCTTTGATTGGCGGGACAAAATATGTCATCAACACTTCTACCCTGAGTACGACAAGCTGGAAAATCGCGAAAGTCAGTTCTTACAACCAGCTGAACCGGTATTTTTTGGAAACCAGGAACGCCGCGTTTGTCGCCGCGCTGATCTGCGCGGCCGCCGCCGTCTTTGTGCTGGTCCTGTTTGCAAACAGCTTTTTAAATCCTATTTTCACGATCGTCAGGCGAATGCGGGAGGTGCAGGATGGCGACCTGTCGGTGCAGGTTCCGGTGAAAAATCATGATGAAATCGGGTATTTAACCGAATCTTTCAATACGATGGTGAACAGACTCCGGAAAACGGTGCGTAAAAACACCCGGCTTGTCAAGGAGGTCTATCAGTCGCGCTATCTGCAAAAGGAAGCGCAGTACAACGTGCTGTGCAGTCAGATTAAGCCGCATTTTTTGTATAACACGCTCAATACGATCAGCTTATTGATTAAGTGCGGGGAGCAGGACGAGGCGATCCGCAGCATAGAAGATTTTTCGTTTTTTCTCCGGGGAGTCATGAACACCGACAAGGACATTCCGCTGTCCGCGGAGCTGAAGCTGGTGGATGCTTATCTGAGTCTGCAAAAGACCCGGTATGAAGACCGCTTTTTGTACCGGATTGAGATTCCGGAGCGCTTTTTGAAGTATGAAATTCCTGCCTTGACGCTGCAGCCGATCGTGGAAAACGCCATTATTCACGGCTGCGAGATGAAACGGGGGAATTCCGTTATTCAGATCGGCTGTAAAGAGGAGAAAAACTGCTTTGTGATTTCCGTTGAGGATAACGGCAAAGGAATGGAACAGGCACAGGTGGAAGAACTGAACCGTATGTTTCGGGTCTCTTCTTCTCAAGCTTCTGACCGGGGAGAGGATGTTTTGAACGAAAGCATCGGGCTGATGAATGTGAATTCCAGACTGCAGCTGAAATTCGGGGCGGAATATGGGATCAGTATTGCTTCAAAAACCAATGAGGGCACCTGTGTTTCTTTGCGTATGCCGATCAACGGCAGGAAAGGAGAGTCGACCGATGTATTCCTTAATGATTGTTGACGACGAACCGCTGATGGTGAAATATTTTAAAAACAGTATTGAAAGGATTGCTCCGGAGTGGCAGGTTTCCGGCATTGCGCTGGACGGCCTGCAGGCAGTTGAACTGCTGCAGCGGCAGAGTTTTGAACTGGTGGTCACGGACATTCGGATGCCGGAAATGGACGGCCTGGAGCTCGCAAAATTTATCAGCGAAATCCATCCGCAGACCAGGGTCGTGATTATTTCCGGCTTTGATGATTTTGACTATGCGCAGAGGGCCATTCGCTGCGGCGTTTCGGATTATCTTTTAAAACCGATCAGCGATCAGAGCATCGCCGATACGCTGAAGAAAATTTCCGAGCAGATCCGCTCGGCTCAGGCAAAACTTGTTTCGGAGGATTTCCTTGTCAAAGAGAGTTTGACGGACCCGGAGCTGCGGTCCCGGTTTTTAAGTTCGGTGATCCATCAGGAGAACTCCGGCATGAAATCGATTTATTCCGTCATGGCAGGCAAAAAGATGGAGCTGCTTCAGCAGGCATGTTCTTGCGTGGGGATATTCGGCGTCGATTCGGCCGTTTTGATGACCGAGGGAAAAAGCTATCAGGAAACGGAGTCGTATCAAATGCGCTTGAATCAGATCTGCATGGAAAACTGCAAAGACGACCCCAACTCCGCGGTATGTTACTGCGACGGAGACAACACGGCCGTTTTAATCTGTTCCCGGGAAAAAGAAGAGATGCTCGAAAAGGCTCGGCGGTTTTACAAAGAGGTGCGTTCCCAAATGGAACGCGACTATTCTGTTCCGATACTAAATGCGATTGGTACGGTGGAACATGATATTCTGTGCCTGCGGAATTCCTACGAAGCCGCGTCGCAGAATTTCATCCTGGCTTTTTTGCAGCAGCCGGGGCTCTCTTCGGGGGAGGAAGGCCGGAATCCGGCCGCCGGCTTTGCGGGGCTCGCGTCTTCGGTTTATTCCGACTACGTATCGGGCAATGATTCCGGGATTTACGCCGCTCTCAATGAATTTTTTCAAGGTATGCCGGACTCTGCCGACCCTCTGGTTTCCGCGCGTTTCGGCCTTTCGCTTCTGCAGCAGATTTCGAAGCGGGGCAAAGTCAAAAGAAATCGTTTGGATAGAGGTTTTCAGCAGCTTGCGCTGTCATGGCAGAAAACGCGCGGCAAGGCGACGGGAGATGGAATGGCGGACGCGGTTTATCAGGCGATCCTGGCGCTGAATCAGGATGAAAAGTTCCAGCTTGCCGACGACGGCAATCAGTTGGCGGAACGGGCCAAGGAATACATTGCCGCCCATTACAGCGAACCGATCAGTCTTACACTGATCGCTGAAAAATTGGGGGTTTCGTCCAGCTATTTAAGCGATCTGTTTCACAGGGAAGTGGGGGAGCCTTACTCCAAATTTGTTACCCGGGTCAGAATGGAACAGGCAATTATGAGAATGAAAGCGGACCCGAACAAGAAAATCTATACGTTAGCCGCGGAGGTTGGGTTTATCAATTCCAAGCATTTTAATTCGGTTTTTAAGAAATTCTACCATGTTACTCCTACAGAATACTTTAAAACCCTGTGACTCCTCAATAATAATGTGCAAAAATGCGCCTTGAGCGGGCGTTAAAACCCGCTTTCAGGCGCATTTTCTTGTTGTTGAAGCTTCAAGGCGCTTTTCGGCTCAGCTTAACAGGTAGACGCGGCTTTCGAAAGGAGGAAGAGCCATCGTTTTCGAGAGAATCCGGTTTTCACATGCCGGATCGTTTGAAATGAGCAGAGTTCCGGATGGATCGACGGAATCCGGAAGCCTGACCTGCGCGGCTTCTTTGCTGAAATTCAGAACCATAAGCAGAGTCTGGTCATGATACTCTCTCTCAAAGCAGATGACCTGTTCGTGGCCTTCCAGCAATGGGCGGTAGAAACCGTAAATCAGCGCCGGGAATTTCCGGCGCAGCCGGATCATTTTCCGGTAATAATGAAAAACGGAGTCCGGGTCGGAAAGGTTTTGGCTGACGTTGATCCGGCGATAGTTTGGATTGACCGGAATCCACGGCTCTGCCCGGGAAAAACCCGCGTTGGGAGTATCGTCCCACTGCATGGGGGTTCGCGCGTTGTCGCGGCTTTTTGCGCGGATGTACCGCATGACCCGTTCCTCTTCGCCCGGATACCGGCCGTTCAGTTCGCGGTAAGCGTTCAGCGTTTCAATATCGCGGAACTGCCCGATATTCTGAAAGGGAACGTTGGTCATTCCGATTTCTTCTCCCTGATAGATAAAAGGCGTTCCCTGCAGGGTCAGCAAAAGGGTTGCAAGCAGCTTTGCGGATTTTTCCCGGAATTTTCCGTCGCTTCCGAACCGCGAAACGGAGCGCGGCTGGTCGTGGTTGCCAAAATACAGACTGTTCCACGCTTTTCCGTTCAGCTCCGTTTGCCAGCGGGTGATGATTTCTTTCAGGTCGCGCAGCGCAACCGGCTGGTCGTTCCATTTTCCGTTTTCGTTGCCTCCGAGGTCCACATGCTCAAACTGAAAAACCATATTCAGCTCATGCCGGTCAAAACCGGCATATTTTTGCGCGTCCGCCGTTGTGATTCCGCCGGTTTCCCCAACCGTCATCACATCGTATTTGCTCAGAACCTCCCGGTGCATTTCCTGCAAAAACTCATGGACACGCGGCCCGTTGGTGGTGTGTTTCCATCCGTCTCCGTACTTTTGTCCGGGCGGGACCTCTCCGTCAGGAAAACGCTGATCTTTGGAAATGGCGTTGATCACGTCCATTCGGAACCCGTCGACGCCTTTTTCCAGCCACCAGGTCATCATATCGTAGACGTTTTTTCTCACCTCCGGATTTTCCCAGTTTAAATCCGGCTGCTTTTCGGCAAACAGATGCATGTAATATTGTTTTGCGGAATCGTCGAATTTCCATACGGAGCCGCCGAAGACGGCGCCCCAGTTGTTGGGCTCCCCGCCGTCTTTTCCGTCTTTCCAGATATAATAGCCGCGGTACTGATTCGCGGGCGACTGCCTGCTTTTCTGGAACCATTCATGCTCGTCGGAGGTGTGGTTTACCACAAGGTCCATCACGATTTTCAGGCCCTTTTGATGGGCCTGTGCGAGCAGCTCCTCGAAATCCCGCATGGTGCCGAATTCTTTCATAATTTTGCGGTAGTCCCGAATATCATAGCCGTTGTCCGCGTTCGGCGAATCGTAGATCGGGCAGAGCCAGATCACGTTTGCGCCTAAATCCCGGATGTAGTCGAGCTTTTGGATGATTCCCCGCAAGTCGCCGACGCCGTCCCCGCTGCTGTCCAGAAAGCTTCGCGGATAGACTTGATAAACGACGGCTTCTTTCCACCATTTCTTTTCCATTGACTTAACCTCGCTGTCGTCATAATTTTTTTGTCAATGATCCCTGCATTGACGTTAGGGTAATTTGACCTTGATCGCAATGACATCCCAGACCTTCAATTCCGGAATTGAAAATTGAACCGCCCGGCACCCGTTCTCACGAATACTGCGAGTGAAATTCAGCGCTTGACTCTCTCCGTGCTTCAAATCGGGCGACATCAGACGTACTTCCTCCACGTCCTCCGCGACCAGCGCGTCAACTTGGATTCCTTTCACAAAATCGGGCGATTTTTCCTGGGCGCGGTTCCAATCCATGTGGTCAATCCCGGTGAAATTGACCAGATGGATCACCCGGTAGGCCGCCATGTGTTTGATTTGGGTCCAAACGCAGCCTGCCTTTGGAGTCGTTGAAAAATCGGCCCCGGCAAACAGATAGTCTTCGTTGATTCCGCCGGTATGCGTTCTGGTGTCGTCGACAAGGGAAAGATCAAAAAGAAGTTCTCCGTAGGCGGTGATAAAATCGTAATAGTCAAGCATTCGAGAGACAAATTCCCCGCTTGACAACCGGCAGTAATCAGAATAATATGCCTGTGTCAGCAAACCGTTTTCTTCCCCGAGCAGAAGATGAAAGCCTCCGCTTGAAAAGATTGTCGCCATGGTAAGAAAGGCGGTCCACATAATGTTTTGAGGATCGTCACAATCCGCGAAGGGAAGCAGATATGCGGCCAGAATCACCTGTTTGTCCGGCGCCGCCTTCTTTGCGTCGGCGATTAATCGGGTTAAGTCGAAATAGGTGTCGTTGGGGGACCAGACTTCAATATAAACACAGTCCTGATCCGTATCCGCAACGGAGTCGGCCGGCCAGTTGTTCACCGCGTTAAAAATGGCCCCGCAGCCCGGCAGGGCCGCCTTTGTGTCGTTAATCAGCGCGGGAAAGTCTTCCCGCAGCTTTCGGAGCCTCCATTTTCTGTTCTCTTTGGCGTACGCCTCCTTGGGAAAGCCGTACTGATCCATATGAATGCCGTCAAAGCCGAATTCAACCGCTTTTTTATATTCGCCGAGAATATGGTCGTGCCATTCGCTGCCCCTGCTGATATCCATAAAATAGATGCGGTCGATAAATTTCATCGGTTCGCCGTGCCCGTCATAAAGAGAGCTTTCCGGGTGTTCCTGACGGTACTTTTCGGCTCCGTAAACGGCTCCGTAAGCGAAGGCCTTCATGCCGTGGCGGTGTGCAAGCCCGATTTTATTTTTGACCGTGTCCATGGAAGAGGCTTTCCCCATAATATCCGTGAAATCGCTTTTCGGAGGGAAAAAATCATCATGCCGGTACATCCAGTCGTAAAACTGGATGACATTCAGATGATAACGGTTCATCTGGAGAACGTCCCTTTCATCCGTGAGATTTTCTTTCTCAAAATCGGACAAAAAGCCGTATCTCGGAGCGTACCTCCAGTTTACCGCCCTGTCGCACGCGGTGGTTTGCCGCGAGACAACCGTTTCGCCCCGTTTTTGGATGGCCTGCACCCAATATCCCTCCATGCTTCCCTGGCAGCTTTTAGGAGCGTATTGAAACAACAGGGTTTTTTGAACGGCTTTCTCTTCTTCAAAGCAAAGCCGGCCCAAATGAAACAGCCGGATTTTTACGGTGTCGTCGGAAGAAAATCCTTCCTCGACATGGACTTCGAAGGCGAGGGGTTCGTTCATGGAAAACTGAGCTTTTAGCGGTGTGATGTCTCGAATCATATGGTTTGCCTCCCGTCTTAATTTCACCTCAGCCCTTCACGGCACCTTCGCCGCCCGCGGACTGAACAAGATTTTTTTGTACGATAATAAACATAATCAGCTCCGGAATAAACAGGAGGACGGAAGCTGCCATCACCGTTCCCCATTCGGTTGCGTGTTCCCCGCGCAGCAGCTGCAAGGCCACGGGCAGGGTCCATTTGTCGCTGTCTTTTATAAAGGTCAGAACGGTGAAAAAATCACTCCATATTCCTGAAAACACCATAATGCCGAGGGTTCCGAGAGAGGGTTTGGAAAGCGGGAGAATAATGTGCCAAAAAACGCACCAGCGTCCGCCGCCGTCTATGATCACCGATTCTTCAAGCTCATGGGGGATGTTTTCAAAGAAGCCCCGCAAAAAGAAGGTGTTACCGGCAATGCCTCCGCCGACCATCAGCAGAAGAATCCCCGTGTAGGTGTTGACCAGATGCATTCCGCTGATGACGGAATACTGGGCAATCAGGTTTAACACCCCCGGAACCATCATGGTAAACAGATAAAGGTTGAAAATAAATTTTTTAAACGGGAAATCAAACCTTGCGAATCCGTATGCGGACATGGAAGAGATGAGAAGAACGCACGCTGTTACAACCGTTGCCAAAAACACGCTGTTAATAAAGTACCGTAAAAAATTGTCCTCTTCTATGACCTTAACGTAGTTCGAAAAATTGACGGAATCCGGCAGTATTTTCGGCGGGTAGGGCAGCTCGTACATCGCCTGACTGAAGGATGTGCTGATCATTGATAAAAACGGAATGATCGAGATGATGACAAAAAGCCATAGAAATATGTATTTTGCGCTTTGACCAAGTCTGTGTTTCATCCAAGCCACCTAGTTCCTTTCATACTTAAAGAACTTATCTCTGAATATCGTCAGCAGCAGAATCGAAAGCCCTGTGATGACGCTGATCGCGCAGGCATAGCCGAAGTTCATGTATTTGAAGGCCTGATTGTACATGTAGTTCTGCAAGACATCGGTAGTTCCGATGGGGCCGCCGCTGGTCAGCATATAGACGGCAAAGAATACGTTGAAAGAACCGATAATCAGATTGATCAGAACGAAATACGTTGTGGGCCGGATTAAGGGAATGGTGATTTTTAAAAATTTCTGCGTTTTGGTCGCGCCGTCAATTTCGGCGGCTTCATAAATATCCTTTGAAATTCCCTGCAGGCCCGCCAGATAAATAATCATCACCCACCCGATGCTTTTCCAGATTCCGAAAATCCAGATGACCGCGTTTGCGGTCCAAGTGCTCGAGAACCAGGCGATCGGCTGCTGTAAAATATTCAGCTTCATTAAGTAGTAGTTGACAAGGCCCGCTTTTCCGTCGGAAAACAGATAAAGAAAGATGATACTGACGACGATCCAGTCGATGAGGACCGGAAGGTACAGAATCGCGCGGAAAAACGTATTGAACTTTTTAACGCCGTTGATCAGAACGGCCAGGATGAGTCCGATCAGCATCCCGGGCGGAATGGTGAATACGCCGTACAGGATCACGTTGCGAAAGGCAATCCAGAACTTATCTTTTTCGTCGCCGACAAAGGCCTTCGCGTAATTTTGGATTCCCACAAAGACGCTGTTCGACGGCTGCATGATGTTATATTCCGTTAAGCTCATCCAGACGTTTTTAATCTGCGGGTAGATGACGAAAATGCAGACGAAAACAAATCCGACGAGGATAAACGGAGCAACCGCGATCAGCTGGCGCGCGCCTTTGCGGAAAGACGTTTTTTCAATCGAGTTTTTATCCATAGACACACCTCCTGATAAGACAACCGAGTAATTGCTTGAGCCGGACGATTATGCCTGCGTCTGCACGACAAGCATATTCCAGTATTGCAGAGAAGGAATGTTTACACTTAGTTTTCCATTTTTTACGGAAAAGTCAAGAGGAAACATGCTTCCGCCCTTGATATCCGGCGACGCCAGATAAACGCTTTTGACTTTGCCGGAAAAATCGTCCAACTTCAAAGTAAAGGCGCCGAGTGTTTTCGGGTTTTCACAGCTTGCCGTATCGTCGCGCCATTGCTCGTCGGACCTCGACAATAAATTGATCAGCTGAATGGTTTCGCACGTTTTGTTTTTGGAACCGAAAACCCAAACGCTGCCCGAGTCGCCCGAATCACTGACGGGATAACCGTCAATCTCCGCAGTGAGACCCGACCAGCTTTTCTGGCCATGCAGAATATTTTCATAGGCGGTCAGAAAATCGTAGTAGCTTCTTAAATCATTTTTCAGGCGATCCGACAAAATCATTTTTTGATTCGGGAAATACTCGCTTGAAAGCATCCCGGTATCTCCCAGTTCAAGGTGGGACCCACCCGCGGCGAAAATAACGGCGTCTGTCAGTTTAACCGCGTTTTCGTTGAACTCCCGACCGGACGCTTTGTAATTCATATATGCGGCGATTACAGACGATTTCTTTCCCCCGGAAAGCCGTGTGTTATCATCAACCGCGTCTTTCAGGCGGCTGTAGGTCGGGTAGGTGTCGGGCCAGACTTCGGTGTACAGAAAGTCCGTGTTTGCTTTGGCGGCTTCGCCTGCTCCATACCCGTTTACCGCGTTCATTACGATCCTTTTTTTCAGAGCCTTTTTCGCCTGGTTCAGAAAACCGGTGTACTGTTCGTCCAGTGAAATCCTGTTTCCGTCGTAATCATACCGGATTCCCCGGTTGCCCAGCGTATCGACATGGAAGACGTCGAAATTGTAAATTTCAAAAGCATCTTTCTCCCGTGAAAGAAGGTCGTTTTGCCAACCCGCGCTGCCGGGATTCATCAGATTCAAATTGCTGGCCCAGCTGGCCGGAAGCTCGTGCGTGTCCTGCAAATCATGCTCGGGGTCCTTATAGAGTCCCCATTCTTTTTGAATGCCGCGCTTTTCGTAATCGTTGTACGCCGCGAACATCAGATTGTAGTTGCAGGCCATCATGTTTCGGCTGTGGCAGGCCTGAATATAGTTTTTCACGGTCGATGCGAACGTGTCGCGGTTGGCGATATCTTTCCATTCTTCCGCCGGATTTTGTACGGTTCCGGCAAGCGGCTGGTCGTGGGAGTTCTGCCAATCATAAAATTGCAACCCGTTCATGTGATATTTGCACAGCCAATCCACCGTGTCCTGAGTCTGTTCCTTCGTCATTTCACCGTAATTGCACAGGTACCCGTAACGCGGGAATTTTTCCCATGTGGACGATACGTCGACCGCGGTGTTTTTCTGGTCTTCTATTTGATTGCCCGATACGGCCAGAACCTCTACCAGATAGCCCGTGTAATCCTCCGACGGCGGAAGCCATGCGGCTGAAACGGACTTTTCCTCGCCCTTTTTCAGGCCGACTTTAATCTCCTGTGTCTTTACCGTCTGATCCAGATGTTTGAAATTCAGATGGAGCGTTCCTTCGAAGTCGCTGCCCGTCTGATTGTTTAAAGAAAGGGTGAGGCGGACGGTTTCCTTCGGGTGATACGCCGATTTGTCCGTGAACACATCATGGATCAGTTTGCTCTGGGCCGCGTAGGAATCCGTCGTCTGAACCCTGACCTGATTGCTTTGGGAACAGCCGAACGTGAATAAGAATAGGGAGCCCAATAAGAGAATCCCGGTGATTCTGTTGCTTTTTTTCATAAGAACCTTCCCGTCAAAAAAGTATGGCAAAATCCGGCCGCCGCTCCGCCGCTGCGGAGCGGCGGCCGATTTGCTTCAGGATGGCGCGGTTTGTTCGCAATGGGAAAAGCTTTATGAATTCTTCGCGAACAAGTCGTCGAGCTGCTTTGCGAGCGCATCCAGATTTTCTTTTACGGTGCCTTTGTGGCGGAATGCCTTTTCAAAAGCAAGGCTGATGTCGTTATCCATTTCCTCAATCGACGGATTCGGAATCCTTGCCCAGGAGGTTTCAAGCTGCTGCATATAAGTTTTGAAAATCGGGTTGGAGGTCAGTTCGGAGTCCTGAGCGACTTTTTTGTTGACGGGATACTGATTTACCTCAAGCGCCATGGTCTTCTGGGCATAGTCGGAGAACATGAATTTCATGAACAGCCAGGCCGCTTCCTGATTTTTGCAGTTCTGGAACATGACCATGTCTTCGCCCCCGACCACCGAAATGCTTTTGGAAGTGTCGGCGGGCATTTGCGCATAGGTATCGTTGTCGGTTGTCTTTTTATCCTGCAGGGTATAGAACCACGGCCCGTCGTTCACCATCATATAACCGTCGTTTGCTTTCAGGCCGTCCCATGTTCCGGGCTGGCCGTTGAGCATGCACTTGCCGATCAGACCCTTGTCGTTCCAGGAAACCAGCTTTGTCAGGGCCGCGATACTCTCATTGCTGTTGACATATCCGGTTGCCTTTGTGTAGCCGTCGTCACAATATTTTCCGCCGAGCGACAGAAAAAACGGCGCCATGCTCCACATACCGGTTCCGGAAATACCGATCAGCCCGTTTGGATGCTGGCCTTTAATTTTTTCAGCCGCGTCGGCCAGTTCATCCATCGTTTTCGGTGCCGCGCTCAAGCCCGCGGCCTGTAAATCGGCTTTATTATAGATTGCGATCGTCGTATTGGTATCGAGAGGAACGCCGTAATATTTCTCTTTCCATTTACACGTGTTCAAAGTAGCCTCATAGCTGTTGGATTTGATGTCGCTGAATCCGTCCATGCCGTCGACCGCGACGAGAGCGTTTAAATTTGCAAACTGCGGAACCCAGGTAATATCCATGCGCATAACGTCCGGCGCGGAACCGCTCGCCGCCGCCTGTAAAACCTGCTGCTTAAAGTTGTCGGTGGGCATTGTGACCGATTTGATTTTGATATTCGGATACTCCTGATTAAAAGCCGGGATGATTTTTTCATTCAGCACTTTCGCCTCTGAATTTGCGCTGTAGGTATGCCAGAACGTGACCGTAGCCTTTATGTCTTTTGCCGATGTCGCCGACGCCGTACCGCCCGACGCCCCCGGAGCCGCGGAAGCAGCGCCGGAAGAACCGGACGAGCATCCTGCCATCGACGCTACCATGACGGACAGCGAAAGGAATAGTGCCGCCAAACGACTTGCTTTGTTTTTCATAACAGCAACCCCCTGAAAATAATATAATAAAACTTTGAAAAGTGCCTGACAAAAAGATAAGGGTAATCGTTTACGTAACCGGACAAAAAAGAATCAGATCTTTTTGACCGAATCGCGTTCCACGATTTCATAGGGAAGGATTTGATTCTCCGCTTTTTTTCCCTGCTCCATTTCGTTTTGCAGCATATGAAAGGCCTGCTCCCCCATGGGGTAGAGAGGCTGTGAAACAGTAGTGAGGGGCGGAACCGCCATTTCTGCGGTTCTGGTGTTATCGTAGCCGATCACAGAGAAAGCATCGGGCACTTTTAACCCGGCTTCATAAGCGGCGGAAATTGCGCCGACGGCGACCTCGTCGCAGCAGGCCACAACACCGGTGAAGCTTTCGCCGCTGTTCAGCAGATCCTTTGCGGCCTGCAGTCCTGTTTCATAGCTGAAGCGGGTATACTGGACCAGCTTCGGACTGTAGGGAATCTGGTTGTCTTCCAGTGCTTTTCGGTAGCCCTTCAGTCGCAGCACGCCTGCGACAACGTCATCCTGAGAGCCCGCAAGCATCGCGATGTTCTTATGACCTTTTTTGATTAAATAGGTAGTTGCGGCATAAGAGGCCTTGAAATCGTCCACCCTGATATAGGGAATGGAATAGCGGGAGGACAGAGTGGAAACCAGCACGCAGGGAATTTCACATTCTGCCATCAGCGTGTCGATCTTCTCATCCGGAGGGAGGCTGCAGCCAATGATACCGTCCACCTGGCGCTCCGCCAGCATTTTAATATATTCCTGCGTTCTGTTCCCGGAAATCCCCACATGGCAGACCATGACGCTGTAACCGCAATTTTGCGCCGCGTCCTCGATTCCGTTCAGAATTTTGACGTAAAATGTGGTTTCTACCTGAGGAATCAGAACGGCGATAATGTTTGTCTTTTTCATTTTCAGATTTCTGGCCACAGCGTTAAACTGGTAACCCAGCTCGGCGATTGCGTTGCGTACCCGGATTTCCGTTTCGGCGGAGAAGCCCGTAAGACCGTTCAATACACGGGAAACGGTAGCGACCGAAACATTTGCTTTTTCAGCAACGTCTTTTATGGTAGGATTATTTAACATTTTACCTATATTCTCCATTACGTAATCGTTTACCGATTATTAAAATATCACTAATACTTTTGAATGTCAAGAAGAAATTTTAGGGAGGAATTGAAGAGAAAACCGCCGGAAGGCTTGCGGCTTTTTTTATTGGCACCTGATTGATTTTCCGTTTACCTGTTGCTATGAATTAATGACGATGAAAAATTGCAAAATGTATTGACATCAGGACCAAACAATTATATAATAGTAATCACTTTATAAATGAACAAATAATAATGCTTTTACTATCTTATTAACAAAGAAAGCAACGGTGCTTTCCCAAAAAACGAGGGGAGACCGCTGCTTTTTTTAATAATTCAGAAAAGGAAGGAAATTACAGATGAGATTAGCACATATCTCCTGGGTGAAAGCAGAAGAGTACTTCCGCAATAACGATATGATCGTCATAGCGGTCGGCAGCAACGAATGTCATGGAAAACATATCGCGCTTGGTACGGATACGCTGATCCCCGATAAAATTCTGGACCTGATCGAAGAAAAGTCGGATGTTATGATTGCGCCGACTTTGCCTTACGGCGCGTGCGACGATCTTTCCATGTTCCCCGGCACCATAACTCTTGGCACCGACGTGTTGTACAGCGTTCTGAAAAAAATCACGGATGGTTTTTTCAAGTTCGGGGTTCGCCGGTTTGTATTTTTGAACGGCCATGGCGGGAATATTCAGGTGCTGGACCGCATCTGCTCCGAACTGCATCAAAGGGGCGCGCTTGCGGCGGAACTGAACTGGTGGCTGATGGCATGGGAACTGAATCCTGCATGGAAAGGCGGCCACGGCGGCGCGGAAGAAACGGCGGCCGTCATGGCGGTGAACGAGTCTTTTGTGGACAAGAGCATGATTGGTCCGATGGAGCTGAAAAACGATATCGGCGAAAATATGATCACCACCGGATTCCGCTCCGTACAGTATAAGGGCGTAACGGTTCAGTTTCCGCGTTATGTGAAAGAATACGCCGGCAACGGATGGATCGGCCCGGACCATCCGGAAAAGGCGACTCCCGAATGGGGCCGCGAAATGCTTCAGGCTACTGCGGACTATATTGTTGATTTTATGGGAGAAATGAAGAAGCTGAAACTGCCGCAGCCGATCGATTAAAAGGGTTTTGATCAAATAACATAAATATAGAAACTGGAGAATGAATGCATGCAGCCAATGGAGCAAAATGTTTTAAAACTTGCTGAAGAGTTGTCCAATGCGAAAGGGGCTTCCGGATTTGAGGACGAGGTCCTCGCGGTAGCCAGAAAATACGCCCGGAATTTTGCCGAAATTCAGGAGGACAGTGTCAGAAACTTATACCTCAGATATGCGGAAAGCACGGGGAATAAGCCGGTTGTAATGCTGGACGCTCATACGGATGAAGTATCGTTTATGGTTCAGGCGATCAAACCGAACGGAACGCTGCGCTTTATTTCGCTGGGCGGCTGGCCCGCAAATTCGATTGCGGCCCACAGGGTTTTAGTCCGGAACGCCGGGGGAGACTACATACCGGGCATTACCGTCAGCAAACCGCCCCATTTTATGACGGAAGCCGAAAAGAAAATGGAAAACGACATTTCCAATATGGCAATCGATATCGGGGCCATGTCAAAAGAAGACGCGGAACAGAGATTTCATATCCGAATCGGCGAGCCGGTTGTCCCCGACGTAACTTTTGAATACAATGCGGAAACAAACCTGATGTTCGGCAAGGCGTTTGACTGCCGGCTGGGTGTCGCTTCCGTGATCGGAACGATGAAGACTCTGATTGGGGAGAATCTGAACGTCGATGTAGTCGGCGCTCTTGCCTCACAGGAAGAAGTGGGAACACGCGGCGCAAAGGTAACGTCCCGTACGGTGAAGCCGGATATTGCGATTGTATTTGAGGGTTGTCCCGCGGACGACACGTTTACGGAAGATTACATGATTCAGACTGCGGTAAACAAAGGGCCTATGCTCCGTTTCATCGACCGCGCGATGATTACGAATCCGAGGTTCCAGCGTTTCGCGCTTGATCTGGCGGAAGAGCTCGGCATTCCGGTGCAGACCGCAGTGCGTACCGGCGGCTCGACCAACGGGTCGCAGATTCATTTGTCCAACAGGGGAGTCCCCGTGATTGTAGTCGGCGTTCCGGTCCGCTATGCGCATACGCATTATGGCATTTCGTCCTTGTCGGACTGTATGAATGCGATTCGGCTGGCAACCGAAATTATCAAAAGACTCAATCAGGATCTCATAAAAAGTTTTTAGTATTAGAGGTGGCGTATTATGAAAAAGAAGTTCACAGGAAAAATCGCGCTGATTCTTGCGGCCTGCAGTATCGTCGGCTTATCCGGCTGCTCGGGGCAATCCGCTTCGTCCGGCGCGGCGGCGGGCAGTTCGTCCGCGGCAACGGAGTATGAGGACACCGTCAACATCGGTCTCGCCGGCGACCCGGCGTATCTCGACCCGGACCAGTCGTCCATCGGCCCCACGGAAGCAACCGTGATGCAGCAGATTTATCAGGGCCTGGTTACGACCAGCGCGGACAGCAAGTCGATTGAACCGGACCTGGCGAAGGATTGGAAAATCAGCGACGACGGCCTGACTTACACCTTCAACCTGAAGCCGGGAATCAAGTTTTCAGACGGAACACCCGTAAAGCCGAAGGACTGGGTCTGGTCGCTGACCAGGGCGCGCGACTGCGACACCTCCGAATACCGTTTTATCGCGGATGAAATTAGAGACGTGAAGGCGGATGAAAAGACCGTTACCATTACCCTGAAGTACCAGTGGGCCCCGTTCCTGGCGGACCTGTGCAACTTCAACATGGTGGTGGGCTGCAAAGCCTATTACGACAAAGTCGGCGGGACCCAGTACGCGCAGAAGCCCCTGGGAACCGGCCCGTACATGCTGAAGGAATGGGTCAAGGGCAGTACGCTGACTCTGGTCAAAAATCCGAACTACGCGGAGTCCGGCTACCCCAAAACATCAACCCTGAAATTCACGGTGATTCCGGACGACAACACCCGGCTGATGCAGCTTCAGTCCGGACAGCTCGACGTTGTGGGCGACGTACCGTATTCTCAGGTCGAAACCATTCAGAAAGATCAGAACCTGAAGGTACAAACCTTCAAATCCACGCAGATCCGCTACTTGATTCTGAACACAACAAAAAAACCGCTCGATAATCTGAAAGTGAGACAGGCAATCCTTTATGCGACCAACAAGCAGGAAATTGCTAATCTGGTTGCAACAAAGTACGGCCAGCCGGTTGCCTCCGTCCTTTCCGAGTCCCAGGGCAAGTGGTTTAATTCCGACCTTAAAGTGACAAATTACGACCCCGAAAAAGCAAAAGAGCTGCTGAAAGAGGCCGGGTTCCCGAACGGCGTGACACTGACCATCAGCGTCAGCTCCGGGTCTCAGGTTTACCAGCAGATTGCGACTCTGCTTAAGTCCGAATGGGAAAAAGCCGGCATTACCGTCAATATTGAGCTGCTGGAAAAGGCGGCGCTGAGCAATAAGTTCCAAAGCCTGCAGCACCAGGCCACGGTATTGCAGTGGGTGGACGACATTATGGACCCGTCCGAGGTTTCCGGCTGGATTGCGGATTATGACCAGAGCCATGCGTGGTATACGGGCTTGAAGGACCAGGCGCTGGATGATCTGAACGCGCAGGCCAGCAAAGAGATGGACGAAACCAAGCGGCTTACCATGTACAAAGAGATTCAGCAGAAGATTTCCGACAACGCGAACGTGATCCCGCTGTTTAGGAACGATTTTGTGTACGCAACATCCAATAAGATTCAGAACCTCGAAGTAAGCCCGTTCAGTGTTATGAGGCTCAAAGACATTCAGAAAACGAAATAGTTCAGTGCTTTAAAACCCATTTGGAAGGCGAAAAGCGAAATAAGTTTGTGAAAAGAATTTGTGAAGGACCGGGAAGCGCCTAAGACTTCCCGGTCCTTTATAAAAAGGTGCCATACTATGAATCGATTAAATTATATCATCAAGCGCATTCTGCAGATTATTCCCGTTCTGTTTGTGGTCTCCATTCTCATCTTTCTCATGCTGCGCTTTATTCCGGGCGACCCGGCCCGTTTGGTGCTGGGCGAGAAGGCAACCAACGCGGAAGTGGCGGCCATGCACGAAAAGCTTGGTTTGAACAAATCGCTGCTGGAGCAGTACTGGATTTATCTCAAGGGAATTCTCACATTGAATCTTGGGGATTCGCTGAAATATCAACGGCCGGTGATTGACCTGCTGAAGGAGCGTACCGGCGTGACGCTGTTGCTGACGCTGGTATCCACACTTTTTTCACTCATTGTCAGTTTTCCGCTCGGTTATTTTGCGGGGATGCACAAGGACAGGCTGGGTGACCATGTGATCCGTACGACCGCGCTTGCGGCGATCGCGATGCCGTCGTTTTGGGTCGGGCTTTTGCTGATGATTGTTTTTGGGCTTTGGTTCCGCGTACTGCCCGTCGGCGGCTGGGGCGCCACACTGCCCGATCAGCTGAAATGCTTGATTCTGCCGGGAATCACACAGTCGTTAATGACTTCCGCACTGCTGATTCGAAATATCCGCAACTCCGTGGTTGAAATCAATCTTCTGGATTATGTTGATTTTGCCCGAAGCAAGGGGATTCCGGAGGGCGAAGTGAAGAACAACCATATTCTGCGCAACGCCATGATTTCGACCGTGACCCTTCTGTCCATGCGGATGGCCTATATGCTTGGCGGCAGCGTCATTATCGAGACCGTCTTTTCCCTGCCCGGAATCGGCGCGCTCACGACGGAAGCGATTTTCTCGCGCGACTACTCGCTGGTTCAGACATTGGTTTTCCTTTTTGCTCTTCTTGTACTGATCATCAATCTGCTGACCGATATCCTGTATTCATTTCTTGACCCACGGGTGGAATTTTAAAAGGAGGACCGCAAAATGTTAAAATCCAAGATCAAAGAACGGCGTTTCACAAAGCGGCCCGCCTGGCTGAGAAATCTGTCCTTCCTCACCGGAGCGGTCATCGTGTTGTTTGCGGTGGTCGTCGCTCTTTTTCCGCAGCTTTTTACTTCCCACGACCCTCTTGAGGTGAACGCTCTCGCCGTTTTGCAGGGCCCTTCCGGCGCGCATCTGTTTGGCACGGACAATTACGGACGCGATGTTTTTTCGCGGGTTGTTTGGGGAACGCGGATCGACCTGCTGCTCGGCGTGCTCGGCACCGTCATTCCCTTTGTCGTCGGCTGCATTCTCGGCCTTCTTTCCGGTTATTTCAGCGGAACTCTGGACAATATCCTGATGCGCGTCATCGATATTTTGATGGCGTTTCCGTTTATCGTGCTTGTCATCGCGATTATGACCGTGCTCGGTCAGGGGATGATCAATGTTTACATCGCTCTTTGGGTCGTCGGCTGGATTTCTTATGCAAAGCTGGTTCGCGGCGATGTTCTCGTGCTGAAAAATGCGGAGTACATTCAGGCGGTTAAAATCGCTGGCTTTAAAAACAGCAGAATCCTCCTGCGCCACCTGCTGCCGAACGTGATTAACGCGGCGGTTGTTTTCGCAACTTCCGACATCGTGCTGAACATGCTGACGGGCGCAAGCCTGAGCTTTATCGGCCTTGGCATTCAGCCCCCGACTCCGGAATGGGGCGCCATTATGAACGAGGGCCGCGGGTATATCAATATCGCCTGGTGGATTACTCTTTTCCCGGGACTTGTCATGGCGGTCACCGGAATCGGATTCAGCCTGTTAGGGGACGGCCTGGCCGATTTTCTGCGGACAAAAGGAAGGTGACGGCGATGGAGAATTTACTGGAAGTCAGAAATTTAAAGACCTATTTTTATACGCAGGACGGCGTGGTAAAGTCGGTTGACGGGGTCAGCTTTTCCGTGCGCAAGGGCGAAACGTTCGGGCTTGTGGGGGAATCCGGCTGCGGAAAAAGCCAGACCTGCCGGTCCGTGCTGCGGCTGATTAAAAAACCCGGCAAGATTGTCGGCGGCGAGGTTTTGTACCGCGGGCAGGATCTTGTCAAAATGAAAGCCCGTGAACTGCGGAAAATCAGGGGAAAAGAGATCAGCATCATTTTTCAGGAGCCGATGACTTCTTTAAACCCCGTGCTGAAAATTCGGAAGCAGATTTACGAGTCCTTTGAAGGATTGAACCTTTCAAAGCAGGAAAAGAACGACCGCGCCGTGGAATTGCTGAAACTGGTTGGGATTCCGATGCCGGAGACACGCCTGGACGAGTACATTCATCAGTTCAGCGGCGGAATGCGCCAGCGGGCGATGATTGCCATTGCACTCGGCTCTAACCCGAAGCTGCTGATTGCGGACGAACCGACCACGGCGCTCGACGTTACCATTCAGGACCAGATTATGAAGCTGCTGAACCGGTTAAAACAGGAGCTGGATATGAGCGTGATTCTGGTAACGCATGATCTGGGCGTTGTCGCACAGATGTGCGACCGTGTGGCCGTCATGTATGCCGGTATGGTGATGGAGATGACCGATACGGTCACACTGTTTGCAAAGCCGCGTCACCCCTACACCTACGCGCTGATGTTGTCGCTCCCGGACCAGAGCAAGCGGGGAAGCCGCTTGGAACCGATTCTCGGTTCTCCCCCTGATCTGGGGAATCTTCCGCAGGGCTGCCCTTTTGCCCCGCGCTGCAAATATTGCCGTGACATCTGTAAAAAAGAATTGCCCCCGCTGGTAGAGGTCGAGCCGGGTCACATGAGCCGCTGCCACCTGAAAAAGGACGAAACAAATTTCAGCGGGATTATTTCAGTCCCGGAAGCAAAGGGGGAGAAAATACTGAAATGACGCGGGAATTGAATGATCAAACGGCCCAAAAGGTGCTTGAAACCCGGAATCTGAGTAAATGGTTTGCCCAGAAATACGGAATTGCAGACCGCATTTCCGGGAAACCGCAAAAGTATGTGAAGGCGGTCAACGACGTTTCCATCCAGATTTACCGCGGTGAAAATCTGGGTCTTGTGGGAGAGTCCGGGTGCGGAAAAAGCACTCTGGCAAGAACGATCCTTCGTCTGTACGAGCCGACGAAGGGGAAGATTCTGCTTAATGGAACCGACATTACCGGTCTGCGGGGAGAAGAATTGAGGAAAATTCGTCCGGCCATGCAGATGGTCTTTCAGGATCCCTATTCTTCCCTGAATCCCAGAATGACGGTCTCCGAAATATTGTCCGAAATGCTTTCCGTTCACCATGTTGTTCCGAAACAGCAGATTCCGGAACGGGTGAAAGAGCTGCTTGACATGTGCGGACTTGGCTCGGAGGCCGCAAATCGTTTTCCGGGAGAATTTTCAGGCGGCCAGCGGCAGAGAGTCGGAATCGCGCGGGCGCTGTCTCTGAATCCGGAATTTATGATTGCGGATGAACCGGTTTCCGCGCTGGACGTTTCCATTCAGGCGCAGATCATCAACCTTCTGGGCGAACTTCAGCGCTCGCTGAACCTGACGATTCTGTTTATTTCCCACGACCTTCATGTGGTTCGCTATATTACCCACAGAATCGTCGTGATGTATTTGGGGTCGGTTGTGGAGCAGGGCGGGACGGAACAGATTTTTCGACAGCCCCTTCATCCTTACACGGATGTTCTGATCAAGGCGACGCCCGGATTAAATCCGCTGGTTAAAACCAGGGAATACGCGATTACCGGCGAGCCGCCGAGTCCGGTCGATATTCCGTCGGGGTGTGTCTTTCACCCCAGATGCACACGCTGCAAACAGAAGTGCAAAACGGAGGTTCCCGCGCTCAGGGAGGTCTTGCCGGGGCGTTTTGTCGCCTGCCATTATCCCTTGACGGAAGAGCAACCCTGTGCGGAGAAAGGAGCGTCGTCAGATGCCAAACAATAATGATGAGGCGGATGTCAAAAAACTGTCTGAAAAACTTCTGAGGAGCGGCAAAAGCCCGCGGATTTCGGACGAGCTTTGGAACGAGGCGTATGAGTACGCCGAAGGTTATAAGGTGTTTATGAACACCGTGAAGACGGAGCGGGAGGCGGTCGTTTATGCGGTCAATTTGGCCGAAAAAGCTGGATTTTCCGCTTTTCAGCCCGATAAAAAATATGCGCCCGGTGACCGTGTGTATCTGAATAACCGCGGAAAAGCGCTGCTCATGGCAGTCATCGGCCGGGACGGCTGCCAAAACGGCGTGCGCATTACGGCGGCTCATATCGATTCGCCCCGCCTTGACCTGAAGCCCCACCCGTTGTTTGAAAAAGACGGGCTGTCTTTTTTTAAGACGCACTATTACGGCGGGATTAAAAAGTACCAGTGGACGGCGATTCCACTTTCCATGCACGGCCGTATTGTCCGCAAAGACGGGACGGCCATTGATATCAGGGTCGGAGAAGAAGAAGGAGAGCCCCGCTTCTGCGTCACGGATCTACTGCCTCATCTTGCCGATGAACAGATGACAAAAACCATGGAGAAGGGGATTGAAGGGGAGAAACTGAATCTGATCAACGGCAGCCGTCCGATTTTCCCGGAAGAACCCTCTCCGGAAGGAAACCGGGTTCGGCTGAACGTGATGAAACTCCTGAACGAAAAGTATGGGATCACGGAAGAGGACTTTGTTTCCGCGGACCTTGAGTTTGTCCCCGCGTTCCCTGCGGTGGATATCGGCTTTGACCGCAGCATGATCGGCGCGTACGCGCAGGATGACCGCGTCTGCGCCTATCCGGCGCTGATGGCCACGTTGAACACTGAAATCCCGAACAAGACGGTCGTTACGGTCTTAGCGGACCGGGAAGAAATCGGAAGCGTGGGGAATACGGGGCTGAATTCTCATTTTCTGACGGACTTTATCGAGGATCTGGCACAGGCGGAGGGACTTTCCGCACGCCATGTGCTGGCTGGATCCCAATGCCTTTCCGCCGACGTGGCCGCGGCTTACGATCCGAATTTTTCGGAGGTATTCGAGCCGAGCAATTCCTGTTATTTGAACGGCGGGGTCGGAATCGAGAAATATACCGGCGGAAGAGGAAAGAGTAAAACAAGCGAAGCCTCAGCCGAATATGTCGCCCAACTGCGAGGTATGTTTGAACAAAACCATGTATTGTGGCAGATGGGGGAAAACGGAAAAGTCGACGCGGGCGGCAGCGGAACTGTTGCAAAATTTATTGCGGCGCTCAACGTAGACGTCATCGACATCGGTGTGCCGGTTCTTTCCATGCATGCTCCGTTTGAGGTGGTCTCTAAACTTGACCTCCTGATGACCGACCGTGCGGTGCGGGCGTTTTACCAGGAATAGAGCGTTTTTGAATCTGAAATCAAAAAGCCGTAAATCGATCTTTCATCGGTTTACGGCTTTTTGTTAGGTTGCCGAAAAAAGCTATTCTGATTTGTTTTCTTCTAAAAAATTTACGACATTATATGCTCTTGTGACCAGATCATCGTATTTTTCTCCCATTTCTATTACGATGCAGGAGGCGATCAAATTAATCAGCGCGACCGGCAAAGACAAAGAGTTGTAGAAGAGCTTGGTCGAGGTGTTGCAGAAGAAATTCAGGCTTCTTTTTGTGATGATGGGCGATGTGGGGCTGTCGGTAATCGTAATAATATCGGCGCCGCTTTGCTCGGCGTATTTTGTGATGCTTTGAATCAAGGTGTAATATTTTGGGAAAGCGATTGCAATTAACAGATCACCGCGCTTCATACGGATAAGATTTGCCTGCACGTTGTCCATGTCTTCCGGATGAATATAAGAACAGCCGATGCTCAGGTGCGAGAGATGCAGATAAAAATTATCCGCCAGTATTTTGGAAACGCCGTGAAAACAGATGAAAATATTCCGTGCTTTCAGAATTCGATCCGCGGCCGCAAAAATATCCTTATCGTTGATCGTATGATAAAAGCTGAGACTTTTCTCACAGTCGTTGTCGCGGATTTGATGAAGCAGGCCTTCCTTTTCGTTTTCCTTGCAAACTGGCATGTCCAAAACAAAAAAATTGGAACTGGAAGAATTTTTGACCAGCTTTTGGGTGTGCACGCGAAAGGCGTTTTTCAGCTCAACATAATTTTGAAACCCAAGTTTTTTGCACATGCGCAGAATGGTTAATTCCGATACCGAGAGGTGCTCGCTTAAGTTTTTGAGCGTGATATAGCAAATATCTTCCGGATTGGAAAGCATATAATCGGCAATTTCCTTTTGCTTGGATGTCAAGTCGGAATAGTATTTTTCAATATTCTGATATAAGTCCATGGTACACCCACTCTATCTGTCGTTTTATGGCAATATTATAACACAATGCAAAATAAAATAGCAATTCCGTATTCATGCACTTTACTGGGAATCGGATTCTCCGGTTCCAAATAAAAACTGTTAATCCGGTATTTTTTGGTCTTATTTGCGTTTCACGGTTGAAAGAAGGCCGAAAGAAAATTATAATAGATAACAATACTTGTCATCGGAGGCAAAACTTATGAGATATGTCCCGACACTTTGTCTGCGTGAAGGCATGGTGCTTGCGAAAAGTTTATATGCTTACGATGGCAGCCTTTTGCTGCAGAAGGGTCAGCCGCTGAAGCATTCATACATTTTGCACATAGCCAAAAACGGCTTTCAGGGCGTTTATATCGTCGACCAGCTTTCGGAAGAGATCGAAATCAAAGCCGTGATTGACGATGAACTGAGAAATTCGGCCGCGAAGGCGGTCAAAGAAATTTACGCCCAAAGCGTGAATACCGGGATCAGCCGGGCCATGGCGGAAAATGCGAAAGCAATTGTTCACAGCATCGTGGAAGAGATTATTGAAAACAGAAACATCATCGTCAATATGATCGATTTAAAATCATACGACGATTATACCTACTATCATTCCGTCAATGTCGGGGTGCTTGCCATTGTAATGGGGACGGCGCTCAACATGAATTCCACAAGCCTCTTCAAACTCGGGTTGGGAGCATTGCTTCATGACATCGGCAAGGTGTTTATCGACAAAGAAATCATTGATAAACGGTCTTCGTTGACTCGGGACGAGTACGAGGAGGTCAAAAAGCATCCCGCGTTGGGGTACGAGTATCTTGTCAACAGCAATCTGGATCTGCCTGTATCCGGCTTAATTGGGATTTTGCAGCATCACGAGCGAAACGACGGGAGCGGTTATCCGTCGGGTCTTGCCGGGAAAGAGATTAGTCAATTCAGCCGTATTATTTCAATCGCTGACGTCTTTGATGCCATGACCTCGGACCGCCCTTACAGACCGGCCATGATGCCGTCGGAGGTGATGGAATTTTTAATGGGCGGCGCCGGAACGCTGTTCGACCCTGAGCTTGTTTCCCTGTTTACCAGGAAAGTCGCGGCATATCCGCTTGGAACCTGCGTGCAGTTGAGCGACGGCCGGACCGCGATTGTTGTTGAGAACTTTGAGGACTGCTGCCTGCGGCCCAAGGTTAAGGTTTTGGGTAAAAACGCTTCCGACCCGGTTTATCTGGACCTGAAAAACGACAGAAGCCTGGCGAATATAACAATTACGGATGTCGTAAAAATGTAATGAGAACGTGCTCACATGATATGCCGCATAGAAAACTCCCGCCATATCTCGGCTATGGCGGGAGTTCTTTTCGATTGGATCGAACGGAACCTTTTATTGAAAGTTATTGTTCTGTTTGTTTTGCACGATCTGTTTCCCTTTGTCAACCGCGCCCTGGTCGTTGGGCTTCAAAAGATAAATCAGCTGTTCCAACTGGCCGATGTGTCCTTTTTCTTCTTCGGCGATGCCGGAAAGAACTTTTTTCACCCGCTCGTCCGTGGTCGCTTCAACATGCGCTTCATATCCGATAATTGCCTCGTACTCGTTGATAATATCTTCCCTCAGGGACTGGATCACCTCTTCCGCGTTCATGGTTTTCGGAACGTTTGCTGTAAACGGGTTGCTGATTAATGCCATAATAGATTCTCCTTTTCATGGGTATTTGATCGGGTTATTGTTTTTGAGACAGAACCACACGGATCGCTTCGCCGATTTCTTCATAGCTGGTACAGCGGCAGATGTTGCTTTGCAGCCATTCGTCGATGACGAAGTCCGGCGGGTTCGGATGCTTTTGCGCCAGCGCATGGCAGGCCATTAAGAATCCGGACGTACAGTATCCGCACTGAAATGCGAATTTTTCGATGAACGCCTTTTGGATCGGCGCGTTTTTCAGCCCCTCCACCGTCGTGATTTTTTTTCCGACGGCCTCCGCCGTCAGCATCAAACAGGATTTGATCGGCCATCCGTCCACAATGACCGTGCAGGCCCCGCAGTCGCCGTTCTCGCAGCCGGGCTTTGCTCCGGTCAGGGCAAGCTGATTGCGCAGCGTGTCGAGAAGGATATCGGAGGGACGTGCGACGACTTCACGGTCTTCTCCGTTCACATTCAGGTGAAGGATGCTTTTTTCTTTGATGCGGAACATGTTACGCCCCCTTTAACGTCTGCAGTACATTAATCAGCGTGTTGTTTAAGACGAATTTGCGAAACTCGGCAGAACCGTCCAGATTGTTCACAAGATGCGGAGCCGCCAGAGCGGAAATCTGCTCGGCCCGTTCGGGAAAGCTCAGGCTTTTGTCGTTCATCAGGCTTTCCCAATGCAAATTGCGAAACGGGTGGGGCAGCAGACCGCTGAACGCCATCCGGATTTGATCGTCCGCCTTCAGGCAGGCAACCGTCAGCAAAGGATAGTCGACCTTTTCATTCTTTGTCTTTTTTACATGAATATAGGGCGCGGACAGCCAGCGCTTTTCAATTGATGCCCTCACAAGAAATTCCCCGCGGGGTAGCTGAAGACGTTCGCGGAAAATCTGTGTGATTTTATAATCCCGAAGTCCGTCCTGTGTTGCCACGGTGACAACGGCGTCGGTCAGCAGAAGGGGAAGAACGGTTTCTCGGTAAATGATTGTGGAAGCAAGGTTTCCTCCGAAGGTGATCTTGCACTGCATGGTGTGGTCCGCGATGCGCCCGGCCGTATGATCCAGCAGGGGGAAGCGTTTCGCCTCCACAAGGTCGGAGAGCGTCAGCGCGGAGCCGATGAGAAGACGGTCCTTGTCGTATTCGAACACACGGCATTCCGGAATTGCTTTCAGGTCGACGACGGCCCCGGTTTTTACGTTGCCCATGCGCGCCATGCTGATGATTTCTGTTCCGCCGCCGAAAAACATCGGGTTTTTCCGTTCCGCGTCGAGCTGCCTGAAAACCGTCAGCGCCTCTTCGATGGTGTCGGGGCGGTCGTATTCAAAGTCAAAAGGAATCACGCTTTGCCTCCCGTCTTAATTCTCCAGATTGTTTCCGGCACCAGGGGCAGTTCGTCCAGTTCCGCGCCGGAGGCAACGGAAAGCGCGTTGGCAAGCGCCGCCGGAATCCCGATAATCCCGTGTTCGGCCAGTCCGCGCGCGCCGTAAGGGGAATTTTCAAGAGGTGTCTCCACAAAATCAACCAGATACTGCGGCGTCTCGCCGAAATGCATCACCTTGTAGGTGCGCAGACTGGTATCCAGTACCTCGCCCTTGGCGCTGTATGAAAAATTCTCGCGCGTTCCAAGGCCCAGGCCCATACACATGCCGCCCTTTAGCAGAGCCTCGCACATCTTTGGGTTCAGGACCTTTCCGGCGTCGATTACGGTAGCGGCCTTGACCAGCCGATAGGTGTATTCCTCGGTGTCGAATTCCACTTCCACGCCCTGAGCCCCCACGGTCCACCAAGGCCCGGCTTTTCCTTTGCCCGTCTCCTTGTCCAGCAGATTCAGGTCTCCCATGATGAAGCTTCCCCGGCCGATGATCTGCCCCTCCACCGCGTTGCCGTTCTGGTACTGGTATCCATGGACCAGGTCCTTGAAGTGAATGAAATTGGACGGTTCATGGCGGACGTAGACCCGTTCGCCTCCCACTTCCAGATCTTCCGGCGGGCACCGAAGCACGGCCGCGGCAAGGCTGGTCAGCTGGCGGCAGACATCCTCCGCGGCGCGCATGGCGGCCCGCCCCTGCATAAAGGTCGTCATGCTCGCAACGGTTTTCCAGTGCGTCGGGCTGTACTTTGTGTTGACGTCCATATTCACATGAATGCGGTCAATGTCCATTTTCAGCTTTTCGGATAAAAGCTGCGCGACCGTGGTTTTCATGCTCGGCCCGTATTCCACGCAACCGCAGTTCACGTTCAGACTGCCGTCTTTGTTAAATGTCAGGATAATACCGGAGACAGCGCCCGGGGGAGAATCGGAGGTTTTCCAGAAGCAGCTAATTCCCTTGGCCCGGATTTTATGGTTGCCCAGCTCAATTCTTTGGCCTTCTCCCCAGTTGATCAGCGGCTTGAGCTTTTCGATGCACGGGCCGAGACTCCCCAGATTGCTGGCGGTTAACGGAACCTGCGTGGGGGTCAGGTTTCCCGGGGCAAGTCCGTTTTTCTTTCGCAGTTCCAGCGGGTCCATCTGCAGCTTTTTTGCCAGCTTGTCAAGCGTTCGCTCCACGCAGAAGGTGTAAGAGGCGTGTCCGAAGCCGCGAAACGAGGTGGCGTAAGGGTGGTTGGTGTAAACGCAGACCGCGTCGCAGGAGACGTTTTCAATGCTGTAAGGTCCCGTGCAGTCGACCGCCATTGCCTTGCTGAGTCTCGGCCCCATGTCGGCGTAAGCGCCGGCGTCCACCAGATAGGTCATCTGCGCGGCTTTGATCATTCCGTCTTTCGTCGCGCCCAGCCTCAGCGTCGCGTCCAGCCCCAGCTTGCAGGGGGAGGACGCGATATCCTGTTCCCTTGAATTCCGAATGTCGACCTCGCGGCCGCACACCGCTTTCGAGGCCATATAGGCAAGCAGCTCCAGCTGAATCGGCGCTTTCCCCCCGAACCCGCCGCCGACGAACGGAACCTCCACAATCACTTTCCCCTGTTCTAGATTAAAAACGGTGCTGAGCTCCTTTTCAATTCCGAACGGGGCCTGGGAGGCGGATTTGACAAATACGGTTCCGTCGGGCGCGATTCTTGCGCGGGCGGTCCGGGTTTCCATGGCGATGTGGTCCGACTGGGGAAGGCTGTAATGCGCTTCGACCGTCACGTCGCATTCTGAAAAAGCCTGGTTGACGTTTCCTTTCCGGATTTTTTTGCTGTCGCAGATATTGGTTCCCGGCTGCGGATAAAGATCCTTGACAATGTGTTTATAGTTTTCCTGATGTTCATGGACCAGCGGCGCGCCGCTTGCAAGAGCCTGCGACAGGGAATTGACGACCGCCAGCGGTTCATATTCCACCTTCACAAACGTGACGGCCCTCGCGGCGTCGAATTCCGAATCGGCAACCACAAGAGCGACCGGTTCGCCGTAATAGCGGACTTTTCCGTTCGCCAAAGGAGGGCGGTCCTCCACCAGCCCTCCGCTTAAAACCGGATAATCCTTTCCGGTAATCACCG
The DNA here is from genome assembly GCF_046707225.1 of Caproicibacter sp. NCBI lineage: Bacteria > Bacillati > Bacillota > Clostridia > Eubacteriales > Acutalibacteraceae > Caproicibacter > Caproicibacter sp. The sequence goes on from NZ_JBJKOP010000032.1 coordinate 150,621, forward strand.
CTTTCACGCCTTTTTGCAGAAGCGCCTGCGAGTAATCAATTTTTGTGATTTTTGCGTGTGCGAAGGTGCTGGTGACCATTCGGGCGGTCAAAACTCCCGCCGGATTTTCGTCGTCGGTATACTTTGCGTTACCAGTGACTTTATCCCATGCTTCTTTTCGAATGACGGTTGTTCCGATTCCGGTTTTTGCCATAGAAATCACCCTTTTCTTTCGTATCTCTCGTATTATTTGCAATCAGTTGTTAAAAATACGAAATGAAGGGAGAGATTCGATGGAAAAGGCTTTGAAAGAGCCTGATATCTATATGATCGTGATTGGAATCATCATGGGTGTTTCCGCCCGCATTGCCACGCTGAAGGTGGATTACAGGCAGATTCCAACCTACCCGTGCGCTTATTTTAATAATATCGTCATGGGATTTATCGCGTCCAGCTTGGGGGCAATCGCCATTCCGGCAATCCTGTCCGGCGACTTTGTTTCCATTACTTTTCTGACGGTCGCCGTTCAGCAGTTTCGTGAAACCCGCAAGGCGGAGGGCGAAAGCCTGGGCCGGTTGGAGCATACCGAATACACGCAGCGCGGGGACGCTTATATCGACGGAATATCTAAAACGTTCGAATCCAGAAATTATATTGCCATGGTTACTTCTTTGATTTCGGTGCTGGCAATGAAACTCAGCAATTCCAAGTCCCTGGTGGTTTTGGTCCCCTGCGGGGTCATCACGGGAGTGGTTGTCATTGCTTTGCTCTATCGGTTTACAAAGGGCAAAACCATCGGGGATATCTGCAATATCCGCGACGGGAAGATTGAGGTAAAAGGCTCGGAGCTTTTTGTCGACGGAATCTTTGTGACCAATACGCTTGGGGCCGACAAAAGCAGAGAGCTTTTTACGAAAGAAGGCCTTGCCGTCGTAATCGAACCCAAAAGGCCGGTCAGCCGGCTGACCCTGGAAAATTACGGGCAGAGGCAGGCGATCCTTTTTGAAGCGGTCAAGGCGCTGGGAGTCAGAAGATACAAATACACCAGAAGGAATTTTTTAAGCGAAACCGGTATGATCATTATTGCGTTTGTACCCATGATCAATGACCAGAATTTACTGCACTATGCGGTCGCGCATACTCCTGTTCTTGAGAACAGCAGAAAAGTCGGCCGAATCGTTAAAGGGGGCTAACCGTGAAACAGCAAATTGAAATACTGGCCTATATCACTGCCGACGAAAACAGGGTTCTCGGCGGCGATCCCCTGACGCTGCTGGTGAAGGACCCGGAGAAGCAGAAAGAGCTTGTCAGGGATCTGGGCCTTGCGCTGCGTGCGAATGTGGTGCAGCTCAAAAACGGAGATTATATTCTGATTACGGATTGATAAAGGCACGGCCCGGACAAATCTGTCCGAAGTCGTGCCTTCTGTGAATTTTTTTAGTGTACCATACCCTGGCCCTGCTGATTTGTCTGGTTCGGAATGTTGAATTTCGGGGGTTTGGGATTCTGCAGGTTGTTAGTGTCGAAATATTTGCCGGGGGTCGACAGGTCAAAATACTTTTTGGAGTCAGACGTCACGCCCCAATCGGCCAGCGAACCGGTTTCCTCCAATTTGTTGAAAGCCTCGCGGAACAGGGTGTTGTGCGCTTCTTCCCGGTTGAGCAGAAAATCGATGGCTTCTCTTACGCCGGTATCCGTAATCTGACGGTACAGATATTCATAGACGACCTTTGCTCTTTGCTCCGAAGCAATGTCGGATAGAATATCTGCGGCCAGGTCCCCGGTTTCGTTGATCCACGCGGCGTTAAACGGGTAGCCGGAAGCGTTTGTCAGCATTGGAGTCAGGCCAGACATGGTTGAAGCTTCCACCGACCCCACAGTTGTGTTCTGCGCGTCCAGATTATGGCCGTTGAGCAGGTTGACCAGAGTGCCGACCATTTCCATGTGCCCCAGCTCTTCCGAACCGATATCAAAGAAAAGATCCTTGATCGCGGGGTCTTTGATGCGAAAGCTCTGAGAAATATACTGCAGTGCAGCCTTCAGTTCACCCTGTGGGCCGCCAAACTGCTCCTGCATCATGTTGGCGTAATTTAGGTTGGGTCCGTCGACGCGGACTTCTTTTAACAGCTGCTTTTCATGTTTAAACAATATAATCCCTCCTGCGGCGCCTGAAATCAAACGCCACAGTTAGTATGGCGAAAAAAACGGCGGATAAACATACCCGCCGTTTCAAGACCTTCAATGAATCGCAGAAAAATCGCTTTTTATACGGACGTTCGCCGCAAGCACAGACTCCCGCGCGCATACAGAGCTGCCGGTCAATGCTGGTGATGCTCCCCGCAGGTGCTTTCAAATTCGTGCTCGTGGCAGACGCTGCCGGCGGATTTCAGTTCTCCCTTAAGGTATTTTTCCACCGCTTCTCCCGAATCTCCCGCCGCGCCGGAAATCACTTCGATATTTTTTTCGTTAAAAATATCGATTGCTCCGCCGCCGATGCCGCCCGTAATAATGGCGGAGACGCCCAGGTCGCTGAGGTAATTGGGAAGAAATCCCGGTTTATGGCCCGGGTTCTGGTTGAATTTACGCTCGGTGATCTTGCCGCCTTCCACGGTAAACAATTCAAACCCCTCGCAGTGCCCGAAATGTTCGGAAACGTTTTTGCCGTCGCATGCAACCGCAATTTTCATCATGATCATACTCCTTTTTCAATATTTTCATTCATTAACATAGGATAAACTTGCTCCCAAATCTGCCGAATCGCTTTCCCTGCCTCACTGCCGGGATCGTCAACCACGGTTCTTCCGGAATTGACGGCTTTTGTGACAGCCTGGTCAAATGGGATTTTCCCCACCAGAGGGATTTGTTCCCGTTTGCAAAACGATTCGATTTTTTGTGAAATTTCAGTGCAGACATCGTATTTGTTGATGCACGCGGCTGCTTTGGTACCAAACCGCCGTGCGGTTTCAACAACCCTTTGCATATCGTGAAAGCCGGACAGGGAAGGTTCCGCAACAAGCAGAACCAGATCGGTTCCGGTAATGGACGCAACCACGGGGCAGCCAATGCCCGGGGAACCGTCCAGAATGGCCAGCGGCTCTTTGGACGCGGCTCCGTAAAGGTTTGCGCGTACTTCCGAAACCAGGCGCCCGGATGCACCGCTTCCGATTTGAAGCTGTGCCGTTGAAAACGGTCCGGCCTTCGTGTGGAACAGCATGGTTTTTCCGGATGTCCGGTCTTCCAGCCGGATCGCGGGCCGCCCGTCGCCGTCGCGGGAGGGGCAGACCGCCTCGCACACGCCGCAGCCTTCGCATTCATATGGGTTGACGGAGCCGTTTGCAATGGCGCTGAACCGGCAGGAGTCCTCGCACCGGCCGCAGCCGATACAGGCTTCCGTGTTCAGCACGGCTTTTTTTAACCCGAAATACGGCTTTTCCTGCGGCTGTTCCTTTCCTGTAAAAATCTGATGCAGATTTGGGGCCTCCACATCGCAGTCCGCGAAGACTTTGCTGCCGCACAGCCGGATCAGGGAAGACGCAACCGTTGTTTTGCCGGTTCCGCCTTTCCCGCTCAGTACAACAAGCTGCTTCATGCTTCCTTTTCCTCCGATCCTTTTATTGTTTCCAAAAGATTCAGAAAGATCGGGCGGAAGGTTTCGCGGCCGGCGGCAAGATTTCCCTGCGCTGACGCCCGGGCAAGTTCCGCGTCATAGGGAATGCGCGCGAAAATGGGAATTTGAAACTCAAGCGCTGTCGCGTCCATCATTTTTGAGGAATCCGTATCCTTGTTTACGACGATCGCGCAGGGTTTGTGAAATGTCCGCGCAAGCTGCAGGACGAGTTTCAGGTTTTCAAGGCCGAACAGCGTCGGCTCCGTTACCAGAAGACAGAAATCGGCGCCCTTGATACTTTCCATCACGGAGCAGGAGCTTCCGGGCGGGCAGTCAATGACGGTGACCGGGGCTGCGGGAATTTCACGAAGCATTTGCCGGATAATCGGTACGCCGGTCGCTTCGCCGCTGTTGAGGGTTCCGGAAAGAAAGGTGATTCCTCCGGCTTTCCCGCGTTCAATCACACCGACCGCGCGCTTTCGTTCCCGGATTGCCCCTTTGGGGCAGAGCAGGGAACATCCGCCGCAGGAATGGCAGAGCTCCGGAAAAACGCGTGGTTTTCCTTTGAGAAAGGCAAGCGCGTTGAAACGGCAGAACCTGACGCAGCTCCGGCAGCCGTCACAGACGCTTTCGTCGATTTCCGGCACGGCAACTTCAACGAATTCCGTTTTTTCAATTTCAGGCTTTAAAAACAAAAAGCCGTTGGGCTCTTCCACGTCGCAATCGACGTAAGCGGCATCTCCCGCCGCTGCGGCAAGGTTGACGGAAAGAAATGTTTTTCCGGTTCCGCCTTTGCCGCTTAACACCGCAATCTGCATTTCTCCGCCCTCAGCCCTGACCGCCGTGGTATCCGGCGTGAATTTCGCTCAACTCTGCCAAAGTCCCGTTTTTCCATGCTTCCGCCATATCGGCGACCGTCCCGGGAACCGCTTTCCAAAGCTGGATTCCTGCGGCGTTTAGAACCTCCGCGGCGTTTTCCCCGCAGTGAAACGTCGCCACCGCTCCGGCGCCGCTGTCAACGATCGCCTGGGCCGCTTTGATGCCGGCGCCGCCCTGAGCCGCCGCGGCTTCGTTGTCAATTATCTCAAAGCCTCCGGTTTCCGTATCCGCGACAATAAAATAGGGGGTTCTGCCGAACGACCGGTTTACGGGGCTGTCCAGTTGTTTTCCTTCTGATGGTACCGCAAGTTTCATTTGCGATCTCCTTTCGCTCTGCCGTCATTAGTTTCCGTCGATTCCGACACAAACATTTCAACCAGTATTTGGGCCGCTACGCCGAAGCCTCAACTCTGATCTTGTATTATGGTCATATGCTCATTATTGTATTCATTATAATCTTATAAAAAACAGTTGTCAATCAATCCATGAAAATAGTGGAAGAATGTTATTAGCAGAGAGCCGGAACCTGTTGCAAATTATCTGCGGACAAACTATAATAAGGCTCTGGGCTGCCGGGGCCTGAAGCGTATTCTCCGGGAAAATCGTTTCACTGTATAAATAAAAATATCGATTAAAGTAGGAGAAGAAAATGGATCTTATCAGAGCGATTCTGTTCGGTATCATCGAAGGCTTGACCGAATGGCTGCCGATTAGCAGCACCGGGCATATGATTCTGGCCGAAGAATGGATCAAAATGGATTTGTCCGCTAAATTTATGGAAATGTTCCTTGTCGTCATTCAGTTCGGGGCGATACTGGCTGTCATTGTTTTATATTTTCATAAGCTGAATCCCTTTTCCGGACGAAAATCGGCCGTTCAGAAAAGGGAAACCGTCTCCCTGTGGATGAAAGTCCTGTGCGCCTGTGTTCCGGCCGGAATCATCGGGGTATTATTTGATGACCCGATCAACGCGCTCTTCTACAATTATAAAACCGTAGCGATAACATTGATTTTGTACGGAGTGTTTTTTATTCTGGTGGAAAACCGGAATCGCGGAAGAACTCCTTCCATCCGGAACTTTTCGTCCCTGAGCTACCGCACCGCTTTCATCATCGGCATTTTTCAGGTTCTGGCGCTGATTCCCGGAACGTCCCGGTCCGGCGCGACCATCCTGGGCGCCATTTTAATCGGAACTTCGCGGGAAATCGCTGCGGAGTTTACGTTCTTTCTGGCAATCCCCATCATGTTCGGGGCAAGTTTGCTGAAGATGTTAAAATTCGGGTTCGCCTATACCCCAATGGAGGCCGGGGTATTGCTTCTTGGCATGGCTACGGCTTTTCTGGTATCCGTTTTTGCAATCCGCTTCCTGATGGGATACATTAAAAAGCACGATTTTAAACCGTTTGGCTACTACCGAATTGTTTTGGGAATCGTTGTTCTGCTGTACTTCGGACTTGTACACTAAACGGTTGGATTTTCCGGCGCATAAAACGGTCCCCGAACAACCAGTTCGGGGACCGTTTTGGGCTGCGTAATGATTTACTATTCCATTTCCCGTTGCAGTCTGGCCGACTTTTTCGCAAGGCGCTCCGGAGTAATGACATTTTCTTGGAAATTGAAGGTTTTAAGCCAGCCCAAGCAATCGGACCGAGTTCGCAACCAGAAAACAGACGGCAATCCCCGTTACAGTCGGAATTACGAAAGAAAGCAGAGTCCATTTCATGCTTTGAGTTTCCTTATGGATGGTAAGACAGGTCGTTCCGCAGGGCCAGTGCATCAGGGAAAAGAGCATGACGCAGACGGCCGTCAGCCAAGTCCAGCCGTGGCTGACAAATAAAGTATGCAGCTGAGCCAGACTTTCGTAGTCCGTCAAGGCCCCCGTGGCCATATAGCTCATAATGATGATGGGCACGACGATTTCATTTGCGGGGAAGCCGAGAATAAACGCCATCAGTATATATCCGTCCATCCCGATCAGACGGCCGAAGGGGTCGAGAAAGCCTGCGCAATGGGCCAGAAGGCTGATGCCGCCGACATGAATGTTGGCCAGAAGCCAGATTACCAGCCCGGCTGGAGCCGCCACAACGACTGCGCGTTGCAATACAAACAGTGTCCGGTCGAAAATGGAACGCACGATCACACGGCCAATCTGCGGACGACGGTAAGGAGGAAGCTCCAGATTAAAGGAGGACGGCATCCCTTTTAGAATCGTTTTGGAAAGAATTTTGGAGATTATCATGGTCATGAAGACTCCAAAAACAATAACTATGGTTAAAGTCAGAGCGGAAACGGCGGACTGGAACGGACCGGACACCGCCGCCGCAAAAAACATGGTGATAACGGCGATCAGTGTGGGAAACCTGCCGTTGCACGGAACGAAGTTGTTGGTTAGAATGGCAATCAGCCGTTCGCGCGGGGAGTCGATGATCCGGCAGCCGATGACGCCGCACGCGTTGCAGCCGAACCCCATGCACATGGTTAAGGCCTGCTTACCGTGCGCATGCGCCTTCCTGAAAAAATCATCCAGATTAAAAGCGACGCGCGGCAGATAGCCGAGATCCTCCAACAGAGTGAATAGAGGAAAGAAAATCGCCATCGGCGGCAGCATGACGGACACCACCCATGCAAGCGTGCGGTACATTCCGTCAACCAGAATCCCCTTGACCCAGGCCGGAGCCGAGATCAGGGTAAAAAAGTCCGTCAGCCGGTCTTCTACCCAGAAAAGCCCGGCCGCGATCAGCTCGGACGGATAGTTTGCCCCCGTAATTGTCAGCCAGAAGATCAGCAGAAGCAAAAGCAGCATGATGGGGATACCGGTTGCCCGGGAGGTTAAAATCCGGTCGATCTTCCTGTCGCGCTCCGCGTATTTTTCCTTGTCGCATACGATTACGCCGCGGCAGATGTCCTCGCAGTTTTGTATGATTCTGGTCACGACCCGGTCGCGGAACAGGTCCCCGGTGATCGAATTTTCGGCCAGAAGGGAACGGGCGCGTTCCAGACTTTCCACAACATCTTGAAAAGAGAGAAGGTCATAGCCAAGATAGTTTTTCAGTGACTTTAACAGGCTTTCATCTCCGTCCAAAAGCTTAAGGGAGACCCAGCGGCCGTTCAGCTTTCCGCCGAGCACATGATCGACGGCGGGCCGGAGAAGTTCAATGGCGTTCTCAACCGCCTCGTCGTAGGTGATTGGAAAGGGATTCGTTTTTTGGTCCGATCGGGTCAGCCGCATGACGGTTTCCATCAAATTGTTCAGCCCTTTTCCGCTACGGGCGCTTGTTCCCACTACGGGGATCCCGAGCTTCTGCGAAAGCAGCTTCAAATCAATGCGGATTTTTTTCTTTCTTGCTTCATCCAGAAGATTAACGCATAGAATCACACGTCCGGAAATCTCCATTGTCTGAAGAACGAGATTCAGATTCCGTTCCAGACAGGTTGCGTCCGCGACAACAACAGTTGCGTCCGGGTTGCCAAAGCAGATGAAATCGCGGGCGATTTCTTCCTCTTCGGAGTTGGCCATCAGGGAATAGGTTCCCGGAATATCCACCAAAATGTAATTCCTGCCCTGATACCGGTAGGTTCCCTGCGCGTTTGCTACTGTTTTGCCGGGCCAGTTTCCCGTATGTTGGTTCATTCCTGTCAGATTGTTAAAGACCGTGCTTTTCCCCACGTTTGGATTTCCCGCGAGTGCAACGACCTGATCCAGCTCGGTTTCTTTTTCTATTTGCAGCAAGCCGTCGCAGCAGCTTAACACACCCGCTCCGGTAGACGCTCCGGATAAGCCCATAGGATTTCCCTCCTGCTTCGATATATGGATTCCAACCTGAAAACAGGGCAAATCCGGGGGAGCCGGCAAAAAAGGAAACCTAATCCCCAATCTGCCTGATTCTGGCGGATTTACCCTGTCTGTCAGGCGTTTACCATGATTTTAGCGGAAACGTCCGACCTTAAAGCAATTACGGCGCCGCGAATCAAATACGCGACCGGATTCCCCGAAGGGCTTTGATAGAGTGATTCTATCTGTGTGCCGTCAATTACGCCAAGGTCCAGCATCCGGCGCCTGGTGGTGCCGTCTGAAAGAAGCGAAGTCACGCTGGCCTTTGCCCCGACTGGCAGCTGGTTCAGCGGAATCTCTTTTCGGTTCATTATGGATTTACCTCCCATATATTTTTATAGATAGCGGTCGTTGAAATTGTTTCACTAGGCTAATCTATGGTTCTTCAGCTGAAAGTGTTACGGCTTTCAATTACCCGGCGTAAAAAAACAGCCTGTCAATACCATTCGGTAATGACAGGCCTGTCTTGGCTTCTGCCGGGCAGGCAGAAAACGTTTTTTTGCAAAATCACGGATATTATGGCATCAAGCTATTTGGAAGGCCCCATATCCTGGTCAATCAGGTAGTTCATATAGGCGTTCAAGCTCATTCCGAGAGAATCCGCGTGAGCTTTGATTTCCGCCTTACGGCCTTTTTTTACGCGGAATATGATATCGTCTAATTTCTTCAAATATTTTTTCGTCGCTTTTTCCCGGGCCCTGCTTATCATGTCAAAACACCTCGGATTATATATCGACTTTATAAATAAATACTTGATAGTAAAAGTGCATTTTATAGGTATTTTATAATCAAAATTAAAAGCAGCCTTCCGCAGCGGCATAAGCCGCCGGGAAGGCTGCAACATTTTTTTAGCTTAACGGTTCAAGCAAACATGTCGAAAACGAGTTTGGAAAAGAGAAGAATCAAGACCAGTACCATGACCGGACGAATGAATTTGGCGCCCTTTTTAATCGCGAGCCCGGAACCGATCCAGTGCCCCGCAATGGAACAGGCAGCCGCTGGAACCGCCAGATTGTATTGAATGGTGCCGGCCGCAATGAATGTGGCGAGCGCCGCCAGATTGGAGGCCAGGTTGACAACTTTGGTATTGCCGCAAGCGGTTTTCATGTCGAAGCCAAGAATTGTCGTAAAGGCAAGAATCAGAAACGTACCTGTTCCCGGCCCGAAAAAGCCGTCGTATGCGCCGATGACCAGACCGATCACAGCGGAAAGCAGAATGGCGCGGCGGCGTGGAATTTGGTCAAATGTATTGCTGTCCGATCTTTGCCGGCCGCGCCAAAAAATAAATACGGCCGCGGCGGGCAGCAGAATCAGCATGGCGATACGAAGCGCGTGGTCGTCGAGAAACAGGGTTAATCTGGCTCCGAGAAAGGAACCGCCCAAAGCGGCCGCCGCGGCGACGGCCGCGGTTCTGAGATGGAAATTTCCGCTGCGAAGGAATCTGCCCGTGGAAAAAAGCGTTCCCGTGCAGGATGAAAATTTGTTGGAACCAAGGCAAAAATGAGCCGGAAGCCCCGTAAGGTAATAGGCGGGAAGCGAGATGAGTCCGCCACCCCCGGCGATGGAGTCAACAAGGCTTGCCAGAAAAACGAGCGGGCAAACAATAGCGATCAGATGTAATAGCGTCATGGAATCCCCCTGTGGTGAATTTGTCAATCCTACACATTGTGACAAATTTTCAGGCGCTTTTCAAGTACTGCGGGTAAAAAACGATTTAACTACGACAGGAGGTCATTTTGTACCCCGAAAGTATTTAAAAATTCGGTACGGGATTCTTATACGATTTAAATGGAGATAAAGGGCCAAAACGAAACCCTGAATTTTAAAAATCATTAATTATGAAAGACAGCTTAAGTTTTTTATGATGAGGTTAAAAATTTGCGGGAAATAGCTGGTTCCCGAGATTTCCATGCTACTTAACAAAATCAATGTTAAGTGAAACTGTGATACAAATTGCACAATAAAATACAATAAATAAGTAAATTTATTGACATATATCAATAATTGTGTTACTATTATCGCGTACACAGAAGTGACAAGGATGGCCTTCAACAGAACTCCTTTCTTGGTTGGATGAAAATTAAATGGAACCGACATCATTTTTTTGCCTGCTTCTCCTTAATTAGAATTTCTCCCCGTTACTGGAACTGTAAAAGCTGAAGCCGGCACCAATGGATTTTGCTCATGCAATTTCTGAAAACCGGAAATAAAAAACCGGAAATGTTCAACAACATTCCGGCTGTTTCTTTTTTAAGCTATTAAGTTTTAACTTCGCACGGAACTAATATCCGGTTGTCTTCTTCCTCTTTCCCGTAGTCCAGAGCAAGCATTTTTTGCAATGTTTCAATGGCGGTATCGGCAATTTTTCGGTTGGGAATAAAAATAATTTTTGTGTCGGGAAGCAATATGTTGGAATCATCAAAATTCGACACGACGACAAGATCGTGCCGATTGATATATAGTTCCGTCTCAAGCCCAAGGATATCTCCCAATATGATTCCTTTTCCTTGGCGATGCGTTTGGAGAAACAAGTTCAAATCTGCGTCTGAAGAATTGATAAAAACGTCGTTGGGAGGAAATTCTCCAATGATTTGATCCTTTAAATCCTCGTTACAGATGTCCTCCATCACGAGAAACGGCGAATTTGTATTCAGCATGGTTTTTGCCTTTCGGATCGCGTTCTTATAATCCGGGTAGATTTTACAGAATAAGCTGTCGTTCGTGTCGCAATTTAAAAAAATTGCGGGCACATAGTAGTGCTTTGTGATTTTATCAGCAATTTTGCTGTCGATATCAATAAAAAATGCCGCGCTGAAATTATGGCTTGAAATCGTGTCAACATCTTTTTCCGGATCTTCCGTTTCAAGTACGATCGTTTCGAAGTCGAGAGTTTTCATTTGAGCGCTCATTTTTGACGCAAGATCATAATAAGCCATTCTTTTTCCAAGGGTATCGTGACCTTTCCAGCAGATGATGACCCCAACCAGATCGCTTTTCTGTTTTTTGACGGCATTTCGGGGCTTGTAATGTAAACGGGTTACGGCTTCCACGATCTTCAAACAGGTGTCATGCCCGATTTTTTCATTTTCAGAGTGATTCAGGACATATGAAACAGTGGCCACCGAAACATTGCACTCTTTGGCAATGTCCCGCATGGATACTTTATGCTTTGACACATAAAACGCCCCTTTGAGTTTCTTTTCGGTTCAATTTTATCATGGCTTGGCAATTTACGCAAGAATGAAGCCGCAAATATAAATATTATAATCAAGTTTCATAAAAAATTGGAAACAGACAAATCTTGGCAGTTTATTTGCTGTTTCAATCAGTCGGAATAGGGGAGGCAAATGCAATGACGAAAAAATACAGTTCTACCATTTTATCCTGTCTTTTCTGGGGGAGCGGACAGTTTTTTATCGGCAGGCAAAAGGCAAAGGGAATCCTGCTTTTTGCCGCCCAGGTTTTGCTTTTCGGAATAGAGTCGGTCTCCGGCTATTGGTTTAATTTCTTCGCCGGACAGATTCCGGATTTTCAAGTGCGATTATACGGCGGTTATTTTTCACGAGGAATTTGGGGCCTGTTTACTTTAGGCGCCGTACCCGTCGAGGACCATTCGACCTATTTAATGGTCAATGGAATTATGGCCCTAATGATTCTGATGATTTTTTTAGGGATTTATCTATGGAATATCGTCGATGCTTATCACACGGGAAAAGCGGTTGACGACACACACGCTTACTTAAGCTCGCGCGCATTCGGCAAGAAATTATATCAGAAAATGTTCCCTTATTTTGTGCTGGCGCCGATTCTTTTTCTTGTTTTGTATATCGTAGTCATGCCGATCATTTTTTCGGTTCTTACGGCTTTTACCAATTACAATGCGGATCATCTTCCTCCTGCCAATTTGGTTAAATGGGTCGGTCTGGATAATTTTTTAAGATTAGTCAGCATACCGATCTGGTCTCAAACGTTCCTTGTCGTTTTGGCCTGGACCGTAATATGGGCTTTTCTTGCAACCTTTTCCACTTATTTTATGGGTCTTTTTCAGGCATTGCTGATCAACAGCGATTGTGTGAAGCACAAATCATTTTTTCGCTCCATTTACATATTGCCGTGGGCGATTCCTGGAATGATCTCGCTTTTAATGTTCCGAAATTTATTTAACGGACAATTCGGTCCCTTGAACCAGCTTTTATTAGACTGTGGACTGATTCACAGCAGAATCCCATTTCTGTCCGATGCTTTTACCGCGAAAGTTACGATTATCATAGTGAATTTGTGGATTGGTTTTCCGATGTTTATGGTTATGCTGCTCGGGGTATTGGCAAATCAGGACCCGGCCCTTTATGAGGCTGCTCAAATTGACGGGGCGAACAAACTTCAGATTTTTCGACGGATTAAATTACCTTTGCTGATGAAAGCGACCGCGCCTTTGGTATTAATGAATCTGGTCGGCAATTTCAATGGATTTGGGTTTATCTATTTCCTAACAAACGGCGGACCCAATAATTCCTCGCTGCAATTCGCGGGAGACACTGATATTTTGATTTCATGGATTTATAAGCTGACCCTAAACCAGAATATGTATAATCTGGCTGCTGTTTTAAATATTCTGATTTTCATATTAGTCGGTGTTGTATCTTACTGGAATTTAAAGGGTACGACTGCTATTAAGGAGATGTAAACAAATGAAGAAAAGTATAAACTCCTTTTTCGTGCATTTAGAGTTGATTATGGTAGCGCTTTTTGTTTTGATTCCGATTCTCTGGATTGTTTTGTCATCCTTTAATCCCGGGGACAGCCTGGTTTCCTCTTCGCTTATCCCGAAACAGCTTACGCTTTATAATTACGCCAGACTTTTTAAAGAAACCAATTATCCGGTCTGGTTTAAGAATTCTTTCCTGATAGCTACCCTTAACGCGGTAGTTTCCGTCGTCCTTATTATGATAACCGCGTGGATCGTTTCACGTTTTCATTTTAAAGGCAGAAGATCGGGTTTAATTGGATTACTGCTTCTTTCCATGTTCCCTAACTTTTTATCCATGACAGCGCTTTATACGCTGTATTTGACGCTGGGCCTTTTAAACCATCCGCTCGCACTGGTCATTATTTATTCCGCCGGCGCAATACCGTATAATGTATGGCTTGTGAAGGGTTATCTGGACGGCATCTCAAAGGAGATCGATGAGGCGGCCTATATTGACGGATGTTCCTATTTTTCCACTTTCTTAAAAATTATTTTGCCAATGTCGAAACCAATTATTACCTATTGCGCGGTGTCCCAGTTTATGCTGCCGTGGATGGACTTCATTATGCCCAGCCTGCTTTTGTCAACGGATAATGACAACACGACAGTGGCGATCGGCCTTTACAATATGATCTCCGGCAAGGAAAACGATAAATTCACCATGTTTGCGGCGGGGGCTATTCTGATCGCGGTCCCGATCACAATTTTATTTATCTTGTTTCAAAAATACCTGGTTCAGGGCGTTGCCGCCGGCGCAAACAAGGGCTGAATGATGAATTCCGCCCCAGGCGCGGCGATAAAAAAATCCCGGTTGTGGTTGGCAGAACACGTTTTAACGATGTCCCTGATCAAAAATAATATTTTTGTGCCTTGTGCACAATGAAAGGATGAGCAAGTATGAAGTTAAAGAAAATTTTAGCCGTTACCTTATGCCTGTCGGCGGCATTCCCTTTGGCAGCCTGCAAATCCAACGTGCCGGTCGATACGGCCCAGTCGGCGGCACCGCCGGTCGAAAGCGGGGAGGCGCTGACGCCGGAAAAGGGCGCAACATTAATATTTCGCACTGGCGGCGAAGACAGCGATTTGGCGTGGGGCAAAGCGGTTGCCGCAAAGTTTAAGGAAAAGTACGGGGTTTCGGTAACCGTGCAAAAAGGAACCAGGGAAAATCTGAAAAAAGCAAAGCTGGAAGCTGTGGCAAAGTCGGGCGCGGACGTGTTTATGCTTTCGCATGACCAGTCCTATCAGGCGATTGTACAGGGGATACTCTTGCCTTTCGACAACAATATTATAAAGGGGATGAAAGCTGATGTCAGCTCCGTGGCGCTGAAAACAGTGACGAAGGACGGCAAGGTTTACGGCGCGCCGGTTTCTGTTGAAACGTCGGTACTGTTTTACAATAAGAAACTGGTGAAAACCCCCGCGACAACCTTTGAAGAGATTTTTCAGGAGGCGAAGACCTACAATGATACAAAACAGAATAAATTCTGGTTCCTGTTTAACGCGAATGAGGGATCGTCTCTCTACCCGATGCTCAGCACCTACGGTTATAATTTGTTCGGAGCCGACGGCAATGATGAAAATAAACCTAACTTCGATACTCCGGAATTTTTGAAAGGACTGCAGGTGATTCAAAAATTCCATGAGCTGATGCCGATGAAAGCGGTTGATTCCAGCAATACGGATTTTCTCAATAAGCAATTTACCGGCGGCAAAGCAGGTTATATCATGAGTGGCCCCTGGGATGTAAAAACCTATGAAAAAGCGAACGTCGATTTCGGAGTAATTCCGATTCCAACCTATGACGGAAAGCAGCCGAAGGTATTTTCCTACATTCAAAACGCGCATGTTGCGTCATACACCAAATACCCCAAAGCCGCGCAGCTTTTCGCGCAATTCCTTGTTTCCAATGAAAGTGCGGAACTGCTTTATTCCAAAGCGGCCAAAATCACGGCCAGAGAAGATGTTTCCAAGGTCAGCGGGCTTTCAACGGACCCCATCTCCGGCGCTATTCTGGAGGCGTTCCAAAAATCCGCTCCCATGCCAAGCGTCAAGCGGATTTCTTATTTCTGGACGGTCATCGGCGAAATCGGCCCGGAAGTATTCGATGAGAAACTGTCGCCTGAAGACGCACAGAAAAAGGCCGTGTCAGAATGGAACAGTCTCGTACAGACGGAATCGTGAGGCTCATTGCAGCATTTCCAATATTAGATTGCAAATATGGACATGTCCCTCCCCCGCCGAAGGCGGGGGAGGGACATGAGAAAATTCAATTCAACTGGAATTGCTGAAAGAGAACATTCTTGCATTCCAAAACGCAATCAGGAGGTTAAACTTGAACTTACAAGCACTTTATCATAACCCCAAAAGCAACTATGCTTTTGCTTATAGCAGTCATGAATTACATATCCGTCTGCGCACGGCAAAGGATGACTGTAAATCCGCAATATTAGTAATTGCAAAAAAACACGCATGGATGACGAAACAAAAATTTCAAATGGAAAAGGTCGCCACCGACCGTTACTTCGATTATTATCAGTATAACTATGCAACGGACGATCCGAGGCTGGGCTATTATTTTTTAATCTCCGACGGCAAAGCGACTCTCGTTTATTCCGAATCCGGAGTAACCGAAACTTTCAACGATCAATATGCCTATTTTCATTATTTTCAGTATCCGTTCATCAATCCGATTGACGTTCACACCGTTCCCTCCTGGGTCCATGAAGCAATTTTTTATCAGATTTTTGTAGAACGGTTTTACAATGGCAACCCCGGCAATGACCCCCGGAGCGTTTCCCCATGGGGCAAGCTTCCAAAGCCGAAAAGTTTTTTCGGCGGTGATTTGCAGGGCATCCTTGAAAAACTTGATTACCTGAAAGGACTTGGAATCAACGGGCTGTATCTCACTCCGATCTTTGAATCCCCCAGCAATCACAAATATGACACAACCGATTACCGAAAGATCGACCCCGCTTTCGGGGATAAAGACCTGCTGTGTAAACTCGTAAAACAGGCGCATGAAAATGGGATTCGCGTAATTCTGGATGGGGTATTCAACCACAGCGGTTACTTTTTTGCCCCGTTTCAGGACGTTTTGAAAAACGGCGTACATTCCCAATATGCCGACTGGTTTCATTTTACAGAGTTTCCCGAGCATGGCGACGAACCGAAATACCGGTGCTTTGGAACAAGCCCCAACATGCCGAAGCTCAACACATCAAATCCACAGCTCAAAAAGTATCTTTTTGATACGGTTTCGTACTGGATGAAAGAAACGGGGATCGACGGCTGGCGCCTCGATGTTTCCGATGAAATCGACCATCAGTTCTGGCGGGATTTTCGCCAACTGGTTAAAGGGATCAATCCGGAAGCCGTGATTATCGGCGAAAACTGGCATAATTCTTACCCGTGGCTGATGGGCGACCAATTCGACGGAGTGATGAACTACCCTGTAACAAAATCGTGCATTCAATTTTTTGCATCACGGGAAATCAGTGCGGAAGAATTTGCGGAGGATTTATCCGGCAGCCTGATGTGGAACTCGGATCAGGCCAATTTTTCCATGCTGAACCTTTTGGACAGCCATGATACCATGCGTTTCCTAACCTGGTGCCGGGGGGATAAAAAGAAACTGATGCTGGCCATTTTGTTTTTATTCAGTTATATTGGCGTACCTTGTACCTATTATGGAACGGAAATCGGCATGGAAGGCAACGGCGACCCGGACAGCAGGCGTACCTTTGACTGGGACGAGAACCGTTGGGACAAAGACTTACTTGCCTTTTATCAACAGATCATTTCCTTTCGCAAAAGCTGCAAACCGCTTCAGTACGGAAATGTAAAAATGTGGGCCGATAACGGGGTCTTTTATCTGGAACGGGGTTATGGTGATGAAAAGGTTCTGACCGTATTAAACAACACAGGAGAAGGCAAAAACATTGTTCTGCCGGTTGGCAAAGCGATCGACTGGGTTTCCGCCGAAAAAACGGAACTCGCGGAATCGGGATTTTTAAATCCGTTTGGCGGATTCTCTTTTCACTACTCCATTTGAATTGAAAATCAAGTACAAAAATCAGATGCTCGGTTTCCGGAGCAAAAATCATTTTGCCGGCGTGTCCAACTTGAACTTGCGGTCTGCGGCCGGCATTGCGGTCAATCCCTGCTTTGATTTCCCTTTTATGGAAGCCGGATACGCCTTCCACACTTGTCAAGTTAAAATACTGCATCCCGATTTCATCGCCGTATAGCGGGCCAAAGTGCTCCATATGGAATACCATAAACAAAACTGCGATACGCCCCCCTTGCGGGAGTATATCGCAGTTTGCTGTTATCTACCTGTTTTACGGTCTGCGTGCAGTTCCTCGTAAACTGATAGAAATGAAAGGTAAGACTAGAATTTTCCATAACGGTCGGCGGTGTTTTCGGCGTACCCCAGATCATAGGAAAGCTCCTGAGAGCATTGTTTCACATCCCTTTTCAACAGCTCGATGCGTTTTGAGTCAACGCGTGAAATCGGCGCGATCAGTCCCATGGAGGCGATAACCGATCCGTTCCTGCTGAAAACGGGAGCGCCGACCCCCATCGCGTCACGAATATATTCTCCGCAGGAAACGGCGATTCCCTCCCTGCGGATTTTCTTCAGGTCTTCCATCAGCGTTGTAGGATTTGTGATCGTATTGTCCGCGTGCCGGCTGAGGCCGTGTTCGATAAAGTCGCTGATAAAAGAATCCGTCTGATAAGCGAGCAGGGATTTCCTGATCGCCCCGCAGTGAAGGTCGACCTCGTAGCCGAACTTTTCGATGACTTTCAGGTTGTTCGGGCCTTCCACCTTTTCCAAAACCAGGCCCTTAAAGCCCGCGAGAATCACAAGGAACGTATCCTCGCCCGTCATGGAGGAAAGCTTTCTTAAAATGGGGGGCGCCGCGTTTTGCAGCTTTACATTGTGCGTAGCAGCCATTCCAAGCGAAATCAGCGCGGGACCCAACTGATAAAGGTGTGTTCTTTCGTCCCGTGTCACGTAGTTTTTGGAACAGAATGTTTGCAGAATGCGGTGAATTGTGCTGGGGGGAAGCTCTAAAGCCTCCGACAGCTCCGCAAGCGAGAATGATTTTTCCGGTTCTTTCAATGCTTCCAAAACGTTGATTGCGCGGATTAAACTCTGTATCATAATTCATTTACCTTCCTGCATAATTCCTGCATGGTATTCTAAATAAAAGTATAACTCATAATTCCATATGATGCAATTTATTTAAACCCGGTTTCTCAAACCGGATTGTGACAATGAATAGAAATTGCTTGCTTTTTATTGACAGAGACGTACAACAATGCTATCATGTTAATTGAAATTCTATCATATAGAATACATTTCATATTACGAAATAGCAATTATCAAATATTTTTTTGGTATTCCTATCCTGATGAACATGACAGGGATAATTATAAAAATGGAGGAACAAAAAATGTCGAAGAAAGTGGTTCTGGCGGGTGCCGTAAGAACGGCTGTTGGAAAAATGGGCGGGTCTCTCTCTGCGGTGCCGGCTTCAACGCTCGGGTCCATCGTGATTCGGGAGGCGCTGAAAAGAGCCGGCGTTCAGCCGGAGCAAGTGGATGAAGTGCTGATGGGCTGCGTGCTACAGGCGGGGCTTGGCCAGAATGTGGTTCGCCAGGCTTCCGTCTTTGCCGGCATTCCGCAGGAAGTCCCGGCATTGACCCTCAACAATGTCTGCGGCTCGGGATTGAAAAGCGTCAATCTTGCCGCGGCAATGGTAGAGTCGGGTGAAGCGGACATTGTTGTGGCGGGCGGAATGGAAAATATGTCCATGGCGCCGTACTCGATCTCAAAAGCTCGCTTTGGTTACCGCATGAACAACGGAGTATTGGAAGATTTGATGATCAAAGACGCTCTTTGGGATGCGTTCAATGATTTCCATATGGGGATCACGGCTGAAAATGTCGCGGAAAAATACGGAATTACCCGGGAAATGCAGGATGAATTCGCTGCATTCAGTCAGCAAAAGGCGGAAAAAGCACTTGCGGAAAACCGCTTCCACGACGAAATTGTTCCCGTCGAGGTAAAACTGAAAAAACAGACCGTTCTGTTCGATACCGACGAGGGCCCCCGCAGCGGCGTGACAAAAGAGAGCCTTGCCAAACTGAAACCGGCTTTTAAACCGGACGGAACCGTAACAGCCGGCAATGCTTCCGGCATCAACGACGGTGCGGCGGCAGTGATTGTCATGAGCGAAGAAAAGGCAAAGGAGCTCGGCGTAAGCCCGATGGCAACCTGGATTGCGGGGCAGTCCGTCGGCGTTGACCCGGCCTACATGGGAATCGGCCCGGCGTTCAGCACAAAGAAGATTATGGAGAAAACAGGGCTTACTGTAAATGACATGGACCTGATTGAGGCGAACGAGGCCTTTGCGGCACAGTCGCTTGCGGTTGCGAAACTGCTGGATCTTGATCTTGCGAAAGTCAATGTCAACGGTGGGGCCATAGCCATCGGACATCCGGTCGGAGCTTCCGGCTGCCGGATCTTTGTAACCCTGCTTCACGAAATGCAGCGCCGCAACTCGAACTATGGTCTTGCAACGCTTTGTGTCGGCGGCGGGATGGGCGTTTCTGCGATTGTTCGCCGCGAATCGTAACCTTTCACAAAAGTTCTGTTTATAATTTGTTCATAATTTATTGCGAAAAAGTCTGTATTTTCTCAATTATTATGATAGTTTCGAACTGGTTTGTATATAATAGAACCAGTACAAGGTGGAATTTGTTTTATCATACGGAATTCTATGTGGGCGGATTCCGAATTGTGAAAGAAGTATGTGTTAAATACTATAGAATTTGTGAAATGAATTCCACAGTACGGAATGTATAAATTATGTTCTTCATGGAGGTTGGCATTATGTGGACGGAAGCGAGCATGAATCTGATTCAATCGCTGACGGTATCCGGATTAGGCTTGACCATCGTTTTTCTCACGCTGATCATACTTGCGCTGGCTATTTTGGGTTTCTCCAAAATTTTCTCCGCCGCGGGAATCAGCAAAGGGACCGGTGCGGTGAAGGAGAATTCGGCCGCGCAGCAGGCTCCGACAGGTGAAAAAGAGGAAGACGACGTTCTGGCGATTCTGATTGCGGTGATCAGCGAAGAGATGAATCTTCCGGTCGATCGCTTTCAAATTACAAAGATTCAGGAAATCTGATTGTGAACCCGGCTGATGTTCAGCTGATTTATCATTGTTAGGAGAAAAGATTATGAAATACATCGTTACTTTAAACGGCAAAAAATATGAGGTTGAAGTGGAAAAGGTGGAAACTGGATTCAAACCTCTGTCAAGGTCTGCTGCGACGGCGGCAGCGAGCGCACCCGCATCTGCTCCCGCTCCCGCGCCGGCGCCTGCCCCGGCGGCCCCGAAAGCTGCTCCGGCCCCCGCGCCCGCAGGTTCTTCAAATGTAACCAGCCCGATGCCGGGCTCCGTCCTTGATATTAAGGTTTCTGTTGGAGACACTGTTAAGGCAGGTCAGGTTCTTGTTTTGCTGGAAGCCATGAAAATGGAAAACGAAATTGTCTCTCCCTGCGATGCTGTCGTCGCATCGATTCCGGTGAAGAAGGGCGATATGGTAGACACCGATCAGACACTTGTAACTTTGAAATAAGGAGGCTCCCCAATGAATTTTTTCTCCGTGATGGGGACGCTTCTTGATGAATCCGGTTTTGCCGCGCTTACTTGGCAGAGCGGAGTGATGATTCTGATCTCTTTTGTCCTCATGTATCTTGCAATCGCCAAAAAGTTTGAGCCGCTGCTTCTGCTGCCGATCGCTTTCGGAATGTTTCTGGCAAACCTTCCGCTCGCGGGCATGATGACGGAAGCGGACCCATGGTATCATTCGGGCCTGATCAGTATCATCTATTACGGAATCAAAAGCGATCTGTTCCCCTGCCTGATTTTTATGGGTGTCGGCGCGATGACCGATTTCGGTCCGCTGATCGCGAATCCGGCCAGCCTGCTTCTAGGCGCGGCCGCACAGTTCGGCATTTATACGGCATTTATTCTTGCAAACGCCACCGGATTGTTTACGCCCGCACAGGCGGCGGCAATCGGAATTATCGGCGGCGCGGACGGCCCCACTTCCATTTTTATTGCGAACAATCTTGCGCCGAACCTGGTTGCGCCGATCGCGGTGGCGGCTTATTCCTATATGGCGTTGATCCCAATGATTCAGCCGCCGATTATGAGACTGCTGACCACGAAAAAAGAGCGGTCCATCAAAATGGGGCAGCTCCGCAAGGTCAGTAAAGTGGAAAAAATTGTTTTCCCGGTATTCGTTGTTTTGCTTACTGTGCTGCTTCTCCCTTCGGTCGCGCCGCTGCTCGGCATGCTGATGCTGGGCAATCTTTTCCGTGAGTCCGGCGTGGTTTCACGTTTGTCCGAAACAGCCCAGAACGAGCTTTGCAATATTGTTACAATTATGCTCGGCCTCAGCGTGGGGGCGACCGCAAACGGCGAACTGTTCCTGCGCACGCAGACTTTGGCCATTATCGCGATGGGACTCTTTGCATTCGGCTTTTCCACGGTGGGCGGCCTGCTGTTTGGCAAGCTTCTTTGTTTCATCACGCGCGGCAAGGTCAACCCGATTATCGGCGCCGCGGGCGTTTCCGCCGTACCGATGGCCGCCCGTGTTGCCCAGGTGGAGGGCGTGAAAGCTAACCCGACCAACTTTTTGCTGATGCACGCAATGGGCCCCAATGTTGCGGGCGTGATCGGTTCGGCGGTTGCCGCAGGCTTTTTCATGATGGTTTTCGGGCATTGATTTCTGCATAAATAAACATGGACAGACAATAAATAAACACAGACAAGACATTTTTATAAATTATTTTAGGAGGTCTTTCGTTTGGGAAAAATACATTCCTTGTCAGACGCGATTTCAAAGTTCGTTCATGACGGCGATCATCTGGTTTTCGGCGGTTTTACAACAAACCGCAAGCCGTACGCAGCCGTCTATGAAATCCTGCGGCAGGGGCAGAAGGATTTCATCGGAGAGAGCGGCCCTGCCGGCGGCGATTGGGACATGCTCATCGGAGAAGGCCGTGTCAAGGCGTTTAACAACTGCTACATAGCCAATTCCGGCTTTACCAACGTCTGCCGCCGCTTCCGCAAGGCGGTGGAAACAGGCGAGCTTCTGGTGGAAGACTATTCCCAGGACGTTCTGATGCTGCAGCTTCACGCGGCGTCTCTCGGTCTTCCGTATCTTCCCGTTCGCCTGATGATGGGTTCGGACCTGGTGGACAAATGGGGCATCAGCAAAGAGGAGCGCCAGAAAATCGACAAACTGCCGAACGACAAGTTTGTCATTCAGGACGACCCCTTCCATCCCGGGCATAAAGTGGTTCTCTGCCCGGTTCCGGAAATCGATACCGCGATTATCCATGTTCAAACGGCTTCTCCGGACGGAACCTGCCGCATCGTCGGCGATGAATTCCACGACGTGGATATCGCGGTTGCCGCCAAGCACTGCATTGTCACCTGCGAAGAAATTGTCAGCGACGAAGAAATTCGCAAGGATCCGACGAAGAACTCGATTCCGGGCTTCTGCGTGGACGCCGTTGTCCTGGCTCCTTACGGCGCGCATCCTTCCCAGTGTTACGGACTCTATGACTACGATAAGAAATTATTCCAGGATTACGATAAGGCCAGCAAGACGGACGAGGATTTCAAATCCTTCCTGGACGAATGGGTTTACGGCGTCAAGGATCATGAGGAATATCTGAATAAGCTCGGCGCGGTTCGCCTGAGCAAGCTGAAAGCGGTTCCCGGCTTTGGATATTCGGTCGATATGACCAAGGAGGGTAAATAATGGCTGACTATACGAATTACACCAATAAGGAAATGCAGGCGGTTGCCATTGCAAAATCCATCCACGACGGTCAGGTCGTTATCGTTGGAACCGGGCTGCCGCTGATCGGCGCCTCGCTTGCCAAGAGAGTCTATGCCCCGAAATGCAACCTGATCGTGGAAAGCGGCTTGATGGACTGCTCGCCGATTGAAGTTCCGCGCAGCGTGGGCGATTGCCGCTTCATGGCGCATTGTGCCGTTCAGTGGCCGAATGTGCGCTTCATCGGTTTTGAGGCGAATGAATGGCTGCATGATACCGACCGTCTGATCGCCTTTATCGGCGGTGCACAGATCGATCCGTACGGCAACGTGAATTCCACCTGCATCGGAGATTACAATCATCCGAAAACCCGCTTTACGGGCAGCGGCGGAGCAAACGGCATTTCCACATACTCCAACACGATTATCATGATGCAGCATGAAAAGCGCCGTTTCATGGATCATATCGATTACATCACCAGCCCGGGCTGGATCGACGGACCGGACGGCCGTGCGAAAAAGGGTCTTCCGACCAACCGCGGGCCGCAGATGGTGGTCACCGACCGCGGCATTCTGAAATTCGACGAACAGTCAAAACGCATGTATCTTGCCGGATACTATCCGACTTCTTCCCCGGAGGATGTCGCTGAAAATACCGGCTTTGAAATCGATGTGTCAAGAGCTGTCGCGCTTGATGCGCCGGATCCGGAAGTTATTCGCATGATTCGCGAAGAGATTGATCCGGGGCAGGCTTTCATTAAAGTCCCGCAGTGAATAAAGGAGTAAACGAATGAGTAATCACGAATATTCCATGCCGGGCTATTTTCAGAATATGCCCGTGGTCGGGAGCCCTTTAAGCCGGCTGAATGAAGAGAATGAAACAGAATTTAAAAAGGTGGAAGAAGAAATTCTTCAGCTTGTAAAAGAAGCGGAAGACGCAGGCCGTCCCGACGAGTCCATCAGGCAGTCCGGCCAGATGACGGCAATGGACCGCGTCCGCGCGCTGGTTGACGAGGGCACCTGGTGCCCTCTTAACAGCCTGTATAATCCCGCTGGCAACGCGAACCATTCCACCGCAATTATAAAAGGTCTTGGCCGCATTCACGGAAAATGGGCCGTCGTGGTTGCGTCCGACAATAAAAAGCTGGCGGGAGCCTGGGTGCCGGGACAGTCCGAAAACCTGCTTCGTGCTTCCGATACCGCGAAATGCCTTCATATTCCGCTCGTTTATATTCTGAACTGCAGCGGAGTGAAACTGGATGAACAGGAGAAGGTTTACGCAAACCGCCGCGGCGGCGGAACGCCGTTTTACCGCAACGCGGAACTGCAGCAGCTGGGTGTGCCGGTCATTGTCGGCATTTACGGCACAAATCCCGCGGGCGGCGGTTACCACAGCATCAGCCCGACCGTTCTGATCGCGCACGCAAAGGCCAATATGGCCGTCGGCGGCGCGGGAATCCTGGGTGGAATGAACCCGAAGGGATACATGGATCTGGAAGGAGCCGAGCAGCTGATCAAGGCGCAGTCGCAGGCGAAAGTGGACCCGCCGGGCTCCATTGCCGTCCATTACAGCCAGACGGGATTTTTCCGCGAGGTTTACACCGAAGAGCTCGGCGTGCTGGAAGCCATTAAAAAATACATGGACGATATTCCGGCCTATAACCTTGATTTCTTCCGTGTGGATGATCCGCGCGAGCCGCAGTACGACCCGAATGAGCTGTACGACGTTGTGCCGATGAACCAGAAAAAGCCCTACAATATTTATGATGTTCTCGGCCGCGTATTCGATAACAGCGAATTTTCGGAATTCAAACCCGGTTACGGCCCTGAAATTGTAACGGGCCTTGCAAAGGTTGACGGTCTTCTGGTCGGCGTGGTCGCGAATATGCAGGGCCTGCTGATGCAGTATCCGGAATATAAAGAAAACGCCGTGGGCATCGGCGGCAAGCTGTACCGCCAGGGCCTGATTAAAATGAATGAGTTTGTAACGCTTTGCGCCCGCGACCGTCTGCCGATCATTTGGATTCAGGATACGACGGGAATCGATGTCGGCGACGACGCGGAACGCGCGGAGCTCCTGGGTCTGGGCCAGTCCCTGATCTATTCCATAGAAAATTCCGGCGTTCCGCAGATGGAAATTACCCTGCGCAAGGGAAGCGCCGCCGCGCACTACGTCATGGGCGGCCCGCAGGGCAACACCACCAACGCGTTTTCGCTGGGAACGGCGGCAACCGAGATGTTCGTGATGAACGGCGAAACCGCCGCAGCAGCGATGTATTCCAGAAGACTGGTAAAAGATAAGAAAGCCGGCAAAGACCTTCAGCCGACGATCGACAAAATGAACGAAATGATTCAGGAATATGTGGAAAAATCCCGTCCGAAGTTCTGTGCACAGGAAGGCTTTGTGGATGAGGTTGTCCAGCTTCCGCAGATTCGCGGCTACGCAAAGGCGTTTGTCAATTCCGTTTATCAGAATCCGGAATCGATCTGCGCGTTCCATCAAATGCTGTTACCTCGCGTGCTTCGCGATTATAATACGTTCCAAAAGAAGTAAGATCACGCGGCTTTCGTGCTGTGACTTTCATTAGCTTTAAATAGGATCTGCCAAATTCATCTGTGAAAGGCGTCTGCTTTTTTCCGAAAAGAGAAGGGAAAGCGCGGGACGATTTCTGACGGAAATGCTTTTCGGAATCGGAAAGGAGGAAAATGAAAACCGAAAAGCGCAGCCGGAATCAAGAGCAGCGAATGCGGAGGAATGATCTGTATTACTTGAATGCTTGATGCTTCCTTGGCAGGAACTATTGGAAACAAATAAACAAGGGGAGAAGTATTAACAATGACTCTTACGAACGGTATTCTTCGATCTGTGTTCCAAGACGGACCCTTTGCCCCGCGCTTTGTGTGCAATTAAGTAGGAGGAGAATGAATTATGGATAAAATGATGACCTATTTTGGGACTTTCACCGCCGCGAAAGACGGTGCCGTTGCCTCTTTCAAATTCGAGTATCTGACTACGCTTTTGTTCGCTGCGATTGTTATTTTCGTAGGGCAGGCTATGGTCAAACATTCCAAGCTGCTTCGCAAATATGCTATTCCGGCCCCGGTTGTATCCGGCTTGATTTTTTCAATCATCGTTTCCGTTATCAAGGGCTCCGGAGCCATCGGATTTGAATTCGACACAAAAATCATGAAGGACTTCACACAGAATATTTTCTTCCTGTGCGTTGGGTTCGGCTTCAGCACAAAGATGCTGAAACATGCAGGTGGAAAGCTGTGTGCCAAAATCGCATTTGCGGCTATTTTGCTGATCACGCTGCAGGATGTGGCGGGCGTCGGACTCGGTAAACTAATCGGAATGGATCCGCTGCTCGCGCTGCAGTGCTCTTCTGCTGCTATGTCCGGCGGCGTTGGAACCGCATCTGCTTTCGGTCCTATTTTCAAAGGCTGGGGCGCAGACGCCGCGACAACGGTTGGCGTTGCGGCAGGTACGATGGGAAATATCATGGGCTCCGTCATCGGCGGCCCGGTCGCGGCATTCCTGATCGCCCGCTACGCGCTGAAGGCTGACCCGAATGATAAACCGGCGGAGCTGGCAAACGGAAAGGTCAACGCGCTGGAAAACCACAGCATGGTCAGAGCGTTCGCAATGCTGCTTCTGCTTGCCGGACTCGGCATGCCAATTTACTTCCTGTTGGACAGCATCCCGATGATTTCCATGCCTAAGTTCATCGGCTGCCTGTTTGCCGGCGCAATTGGCCGTAATGTACTGGAGGCCACTCACCAGAATACTTACGAGCCAGAAGTCAATGCCCTTGAGCACATGTTCCTGGAACTGTACCTGGCTCTGGTGCTCATGACCATCGACCTTACAAAGCTCGTTTCGGTTGCCGGCCAGATGGGCATTATCCTTCTGATGCAGGCAGTTCTGATTGCTGTGTTCGGCATCTTCATTTCGTTCAGACTTTTCGGGAAAGACTACGGCGCAGCGGTCATGACCGCCGGCAACATCGGTTGGGGCTGCGGTTCCGGTCCGAACGCGGTTGCGAACGAAAAAGCAATCATGGACGAATATGGCTGGCACAACATCGCATGGGTTCTTTATCCGTCTTTCGCTGTTATCATCGACGATATTTACAACCCAATTTTCCTTTCGGTTTTCGGCAGTCTGTTTAAGCACTAAAAAGACGACACGTATCACCTGATTTTCTGAAATCACTTGAACCCGAAGAAAGTTCGGAGTAAAGTATGACTTGGCATGAAGGCCGCTGCAGCGAACGGAAACGTAACCATGCGGCGGCCGCTGCCGCGTCTTGGGGGCCGGATCGAAACCACGCCGTCGGGGCGTCGGCTGTATGCGGGCGGAAACGCTCACGGAAAATCATCTTTCTAAGGAAGGTAATTATGAATACGCTTTATACGATGGGAATCGATATCGGCTCGACGGCCTCAAAATGCGTGATCCTGAAAGACGGAAAAGAAATCGTCAGCAAATCGCTGATTTCCGTCGGTGCCGGTACCAGCGGGCCTTCGAGGGCGATCGCGGAGGTGCTGGAAAACGGCGGACTGAAACGAGAGGATATGGCCTTTGTTCTGGCCACCGGATACGGCAGAAACTCCCTTGAAATTGCGGATAAGCAGATGAGTGAGCTGAGCTGCCACGCGCACGGCGCCCATTTCCTATTTCCAAATGTGCATACGGTGATCGACATCGGAGGTCAGGACGCGAAAGTTCTTCATGTCGGCGACGACGGGAATCTGGTCAATTTTGTCATGAACGATAAATGTGCGGCCGGAACCGGAAGATTCCTGGATGTTATGGCGCGTGTTCTGGAAATTGACGTCGGCGATCTCGCTGGGCTTGGAGCAAAGTCTCAGGTTCAGGTCGAAATCAGCTCCACCTGCACCGTGTTTGCGGAATCGGAGGTTATTTCCCAATTGGCGAAGGGGACGGACCGCTGCGACATTATCGACGGAATCCATCGCTCGGTTGCCGGTCGGGTCGCGGGGCTGGCCCGCCGCGTAGGAGTTCAGCCGGACGTCGTCATGACGGGCGGTGTCGCAAAGAATTACGGAGTTTTGCACGCGCTCGAAAAAGAGCTGAATACAGAAATTCAGACATCTCCGCTTGCCCAATATAACGGCGCCCTGGGTGCCGCGTTGTTTGCTTTTGAGAAATGCAGGTAAGATCCTTTTGCTTCTTATAAGGGATGATTCCTATTAAGTTTGCACATCCAAATGTGCAGCGACCATCATGCTGGTTTTTGACAGAATCCGTATCAGAACAAAATTCGCATCTGCCCGTGAAAATACTCTATCGCTTTCAGCAAAAGATTCTGCCGGCAGCATAATAACAGTTAGGAGGAAGCTATTTATGAACGACAAGGAGAAGGCGGAGCAGGCCCCTGTTTCGGCAGAGGCGGCTCCCGTCAAGAAGAAGAAAACTCAGTCTCCCGGTGTTTTGGCTCTGCAGAAGGTCGTCAATGATGTTTATCAGGCGGCCCGCGACGCAAAAAAGGAAGGGAAACTTGTCGGATGGTCTTCATCCAAATTCCCCTGCGAAATTGCCGAAACCTTTGATTTGAATGTTGTATACCCCGAAAATCAGGCTGCGGGCATCGCCGCGCACCACGACGATACACGTCTCTGCACGATCGCCGAAAACGAGGGCTACGACGCCGATATCTGCTCTTACGCCCGCATCAATCTTGCCTATGCGATGGGCAACGAGACGACAAACGAGGGCAGGCGGATGCCGATGCCGGATTTTGTTCTTTGCTGCAACAACATCTGCAACTGCATGACAAAATGGTATGAGAACATCGCCCGTATCCACAACATTCCCCTGATTATGGTCGACATTCCTTACTCCAACCATCCAGAGGTCGACGACGACTTTGTTGCCTATGTTCGCGGTCAGTTCGATATCGCGATCAAACAGCTCGAGGAATTGACGGGTAAAAACTTTGATGAAGAGAAATTTAAACGCGTTTGCGGATATGCGAACCGTACGGCGAACGCATGGATGAAAGTCTGCGACTATTTGCAGTACAAGCCGTCGCCGATGTCCGGTTTCGACCTGTTTAACCACATGGCGGATGTTGTTACTGCCCGCGGTAAACAGACAACGGCAGAAGCATTTGAATTGCTGGCTAGCGAGCTTGAGGAAAACCTGAAGACTGGTAAGTCCACCCTTCCGTTCCCGGAACAGCACAGAATCATGATGGAGGGAATTCCGCCGTGGCCGCATCTTCGCGAGCTGTTTAAGCCTTTGAAAGAGCATGGCCTGAATGTAACGGCGGTTGTTTACGCCCCTGCGTTTGCGTTCCGGTTTAACGATGTCGAAGGCATGGCGCGTTCTTATGCCGTGGCCCCGAACAGCGTCTGCCTCGAAAAGGGCGTTGACTGGCGTTCGCAGTTGTGCAAGGACAACAAGGTTGACGGCGCTCTCGTTCATTACAACAGAGCCTGCAAGGCCTGGTCCGGCTATATGCCCGAAATGCAGCGCCGCTGGCAGAATGAGCTCGGAATTCCGGTTGTCGGCTATGACGGCGACCAGGCCGACGCCAGAAACTTTAACGCGGCCCAGTATGAAACCCGCGTGCAGGCTCTTGTTGAAGCAATGGAAGAAGCCGACAGGAAAAAGGAGAGTGGAAAATAATGGCGATTGCGGAAAAATTAGCGGAATTCAGAAAAATTGCCGACAATCCGAAGGCACAGCTGGAGCATTATAAGGCAAAAGGAATGAAAGCCGTCGGCATCATGCCTTACTTCGCTCCGGAAGAGCTGGTTTTCGCCGCCGGAATGTTTCCCGCGGGGATGTGGGGCTCCAACACCAAGACGATTTCCCGCGCGAAGGAATACTGCGCAAGCTTTTACTGCTCCCTGGTGCAGCTTGACCTTGAAATGCTTCTGGACGGCACGATGGACGGTTTGGACGCGGTGATTACACCGACCTGCTGTGATACGCTCCGCCCGAATTCCCAGAACATCAAGGTCGCCATGAAAGACAAAATGAAGGTTATCTTCCTGGCGCACCCCCAGAACCGTTTCCCCGAATGCGGCGTGAAATACACGGAATCCTGCTACAATAAAATCCGTGCGGAACTGGACGAGGTTTCCGGCCATAAGACGACCGATGAAGAGATTCAGAACGCGATTAAGGTTTACAACCGTTCCCGCGCGGCCCGCAGGGAGTTCGTAAAACTGGCCGGGGCACACCCGGAGGCGGTTTCCGCGGTCATGAGGAGCGGCGTTTTAAAGGCCTCCTATTTTATGCGGAAGGATGAATACGCCGACAAGCTGGAAACCTTGAATGCGGAGCTGAAATCGCTTCCGGCTTCCGACTGGAAGGGCGTCAGAATCGTAACTTCCGGCATCATCTGCGATAATCCCACGCTCCTGAAAATCCTTGACGAGAATCAATGCGCGATTGTTGCCGATGATGTGGCTCAGGAAACGCGCTCCTTCCGCTGCGATGCTCCTGAAGATGACGCGGACCCGATCCATGCGCTCGCAATCCAGTTCAGGGATCAGGATTACGATATTCTTCTCTATGACAAGTTCTCGAGCCAGAACCGCCGCGGCGAGTACGTCGCCAAGATGTGCAAAGACAATCACGCCGACGGCTTAATCCTTTTCATGCAGCAGTTCTGCGATCCGGAAGAAATGGAGTATCCGTACCTGAAAAAAGCCCTGGATGCGGCTGGTATTCCTCATATCCGTCTGGGAATCGATCATCAGATGCGCGACTTTGGTCAGGCTCAGACTGCAATTCAGGCGTTTGCCGACGTTCTGGGCTAACGATTACTTGTTTATAACGAACTTATTTTCCTGATCCATCAAAAAGGCGGTCTCTGAAAGGAGGCTGCCTTTTTGCATTCGGGAATCAAGGTTTGCCCAGCATTGCCGCGTGTTTTCGATGGGGCAGAAGAGAGCTGAAAAAAGAGAGAAAGGGTTGCTTCTTGTCATATTTTAGTTTATAATCAAGACAGATTTTATAACTTTTAGTAATAATTTGGATTAGAATAATCGTGGCATTAGGGGAACAAAAGGTTCCGCTTGGAGTGAATCGAATGAATAAAAGAACCGTACTGAAAAAAACAGTCTCCGCAGTTTGCGCGGGCTGCCTTGTTCTATTCTCCTTTCCGCTGTCTTTCGGCGCCGCTTCCGCGACGGCAAAGACAACGGATTATCTGAATCTTCGGCAGGGTGCCGGGACAAATTCGAATGTTATTTTAACCATTTCCAAAAATACAATGGTGACCGTTCTTGATAATTCGGATGCCCAATGGGCCAAGGTGCAGACATCGGACGGCAAAACGGGGTACTGCTTTAAGCAGTATCTTAGCTTTTCATCCGGCTCAGCCACGGTATCCGGTTCAGCCGTGACCGCAAAAACGATGGACAATCTGAACCTGCGGCAGGATTCTTCCCTGAGCGGGAAAATCCTGATGGTGCTTGGCAAAGGAACCTCGCTCACGGTCCTGGACAATTCCAAATCAGGCTGGGTAAAGGTTCAGACGCAGAACGGGACGCAGGGCTGGTGCAGCCGCGCTTATCTGACGGTTTCCGGCGCGGCCGCCCCGCCGGAAACCAACACCTCTTCTTCCGCCGCAACGGCAAAAACCACCGATTACCTCAATCTGCGTTCCGGGGCCGGCATGAGCAACAAAGTACTGCTCACATTGAGCAAGGGAGTCAGCGTCACGGTTCTGGACAACTCAAATTCAGACTGGGTGAAGGTTCGCACGCAGAACGGGACGCAGGGCTGGTGCAGCCGCGCATACCTGACCGTTACAGGCGGAACGAACACCGGAACAAATTCCTCGTCCTCTACGCCGCCGTCAAGCTCATCCGCCGTATCCTCCCAGCCGCCGTCCTCCTCTTCTTCCACCTCCTCGTCCGGCGGCAGCGGTTCGGAGAATGCGGATACCGGCACGGATTCGGGAGTATCCGGGATCAAGAGCGCAACCGTAACCGCCGACGTGCTGCGTTTGCGGGAGCAGGCGAACACATCCTGCAAGGTCCTCTCTAATCTTGTCAACGGCACTAGTCTGCAGGTGCTCAGCGCGCCGGCTTCCGGATGGGTCAAGGTACAGACTCCGGACGGCAAGACCGGCTATGTGAGCACGGATTATGTAAAAATCATCTATTCCGACGGCACTTCGACGGGCGGAAGCACCAATACAAATCAGGGCAGCGGAACGAACGCGTCCTCTCTTTCGCTTTCGTCGGGTTCACAGACGGTGCCGGCCGGAAAGACTTTATACCTGAAAGCTTCAACCAGTCCGAGCAATGCGGATGTCGGCTGGTCGAGCAGCAACACCTCCGTCGCAACGGTTGTAAACGGGTATGTGACCGCCGTATCAAAAGGCAGCGCGGTCATCACCGCAACCTCCGGAACAGAAACCGCCACCTGCGGCGTCACGGTTTCGGACGCCGAACCGGTCCGAACGGCTTTTGCGTCGCCCAATATTGCTGGGCCGGGCGAAACCGTTACTTTGACTGCGATTACGGACTCCAGCCGTGACGGGGTCAGGTTTTATGTTACCAAACCGACGGGGATTACAAGTTCCATAGATGCCGTCAGCAGCACGCTGGAAACGACAAACGGCGTAACGACCAAAGTCTGGAAGGCGAGCGCTGCCTTCAGCGACCCGGGCAATTATACCGTGCTTGCGCAGTCGCGGGCCGGCGGGGGTTACACCACCGCGGGGTTCACCACAAGCGCGTATATTACGAAGCAGGCCGACAAATCCGTTACATCCTCGGAGGAACGCCGTGTCAGCGACGAAATGATTCGGCTGATTTCAAAATGGGAAGGTTACCGCGCATGCGTTTATACGGATACCATGGCGTCCAGCCAGATTCCCACCATCGGCTACGGCTGCACGCTGGGGGCAAACGCCGAGTTTTACAACGGGGTGAGCGAAACCGAAGCGTGGTCCATGATGGTCAACCGGATCAACAGCTCGTCTTATACTTCCGAGTTGAATAAGATGATTCAGAATAACGGGTTTTTAATGAACCAGTATCAGGCGGATTGTCTGATCAGCTTTGCCTACAACGTTGGGTCCGGGTATTTCAACAGCTCCACAGAGAGGGATTTTATCAAAATCATGAAGAATGCGGTCCAGCCTCCGGATTTCTCCTCCGGCACCACCTATGAGGCGACGGTCACGGGAGATACCCAGGTCAGGAATAACATCGGGATCATGTCCGCGCAGACCGGGTCCGTGGCGGCGGGAACGGCTGTTGTTGTTACGGGCGGCGATTTTTCCGACAAAAAGGACGGATGGTATCAGGTCAAACTGACTGACGGAACGGTCGGCTGGGTCAATTCCGCGTATGTCAGCCTCGCGAATTCCTCCCGGCTTGTCCATGACCTTGCCTATACGAACGCCTATGCGATGGGGACGGAGCTGATTCGCTGGAATCAGGCGGGCGGCAAGTTCTACACCGGGCTGTTCTATCGCCGCCTGGGGGAAGTCAACGTCTACAATTACGGTGATTACAGCGCGCTTCGATACAATAAGTACGGGTATGGATATCCGAGCGCCGCGGCTTCGCTGCAATAAAGTGAAATGGCGGTGGCCGGTGGCAAAGCATCAAACGATTGATCGCGATAGGAGCTTAAAAATGATAAATCCAAAACCGCTGTTCCCCGGGGCGAGGGTCGCGCTGATCGCGCCGTCGGGTCCGGTGCCGGCCGAGCGGCTGGAGCCCGCCGTGCGGTCGGTGGAAAAACTGGGACTTGTGCCGGTCGTTTATGAAAGCTGCCGCAGCGCTCACGGGTATCTCGCGGGAGAGGACCAGTTGCGGGCCGACGATCTGAATCATGCGTTTGCAGACAGCAGCATTGATGGTATTCTTTGCATTCGGGGCGGATACGGCGCTCAGCGGCTTTTAAAGAAACTCGATTTTTCCTGCATTCGAAAGCATCCGAAGTTTTTTTCCGGGTACAGCGATGCTACCGCTCTGCATATTGCGCTGAACCAGATCTGCGGTTTTATTACCTATCATACGCCGATGCCTTCCACGGAGCTGTACGACGGCGCCGACGAATACACCATGGAAAGCCTGAAACGGGTGATGTTCGGCGATCCGGCGGGCGCGCTGGAGAATCCCGGCGCAATGGAGCCGGAAGTTCTTGTGCCCGGGTGTGCCTGCGGGCGCCTGACAGGCGGGAATTTGTCGCTGGTGGCTTCTTCCCTCGGCACGCCTTTTGAAATTGATACCCGAGGCAAAATCCTGTTTCTGGAGGATGTCGATGAGGAACCTTACCGGATCGACCGGATGCTGACACAGCTTTTGCTGGCCGGCAAACTGGACGACTGCGCTGGTCTGATATTTGGGTACTGGACCCGCATCGAGGCCGAACAGCCCGACCGTTCCCTGACTCTTTTACAGATTTTCAGGGAGCTGGTTGTGCCGCGGGGGCGGCCGGCTCTGATGAACCTCGCCTGCGGGCACAGCCTGCCGTCGATGTCTCTTCCAATGGGGAAAAAGTTGAAAATGGATGCTTCGGCAAAAAAGATTTCGATTCTAAGATGATTTATTATTTTATTTTTCTTGACAAATATGAAGAAAAATTTTATAGTAGTTGAGACAAAGATGCCGCAGTGATTTTCTGGGGCATCTTTTGCTTTTTTGAACAGGGGGCATTTTCCAAAGTCCGGCTGCATTTGTTGAAAGAAAAGTGAGGTGTCGGCAAATGGAGACAGATTTTCTGAAGCAGGCCGCGCAGGAGATGAAACCATGGCTTTCCCAGATCAGGAGGGACTTTCACATGCATCCCGAACTGGGAAACAAGGAATTCCGCACCAGCCGGATCATTCAGAATTATCTGAGTGAATTCGGAATCGATTTTCAGACCTATGAAGACAGCACCGCGGTTGTCGGGCTGATTCGCGGGGCCCACGCGGGGAGAACCGTGGCGATTCGCGCGGATATGGACGCTCTTCCGATTCAGGAGGAAAACGAGGTGCCGTATCGATCACTGACTCCGGGTGTGATGCATGCCTGCGGGCACGACGCTCATACGGCTGTTCTTCTGGGAACCGCCTGTTTGTTTTCTCAGTACCGCGAACAGCTGCACGGCAATGTTCGCCTGCTGTTTCAGCCGGCGGAGGAAACCACCGGCGGGGCGGAGAAATTGGTGGCGGCGGGCTGCATGAAAAATCCGGATACGGACTATGTCATCGGCCTTCACGTGTCGAGCCATCCGGTCGGAACCATCGAGATCAGAAAAGGCGCCGTATACGGGGCGAGCGACCAGATTGATATTCGGGTGCTTGGCAAGCAGGCCCACGGGGCTCATCCTGATACCGGGGTAGACGCAATCGCAATTTCGGCGCAGGTTGTCACGGCTCTGCAGAACCTGGTCAGCCGGAAAATTTCACCGGTCGACTCCGCCGTTTTTACTGTCGGCAAGATTCTCGGCGGAGCACAGAGGAATATCATAGCCGACGAGGTTCAGATGGAAGCGACGCTGAGGACTTTATACCCGGAGACCCGCATATTTGCAAAAGAGCAGATTACGGAAATTGCGAAGGGCGTCAGCACCGCGCTGGGCGGTCGGGCGGAGGTTGATATCCGGGAAAGCTATCACTCCCTGTTTAACACGGACCGGGTGGTGGACGTGGTTCGCGGCGCGGCGGCGGAACTTGTCGGCAAAGAAAATTTGCTGGAGGATCCGTTCCCAAGTCTTGGAGTCGAGGATTTTTCATATTTTCTGGATGCCGCGCCGGGTGCCTTTTATTGTCTGGGCACAACCAATCCATCCAAGGGAATTACATGGCCGGCCCATTCGTCACGTTTTGACATCGATGAGGACTGCCTGCCGACCGGCGTTTTACTGCATATTCTCACGGCGCTTCGTCTTTTAAACGGAGAAGCGGAAGAAAACTGATTTAGGAGGATTATCATGAAGTTGTATCTCAGCGCGGATATTGAAGGAACCGCGGGCGTTGTTAAATGGTCGGAAACCGAGCCGAACGATCCATATTACCCGTATTTTGCAAACGAGATGACGCAGGAAGTCCGCTGCGCCTGCGAAGGCGCCATGGAAGCTGGCGTCAACGAAATTCTGGTCAAGGACGCGCACCATACCGCCACCAATATTGATCCCGAAAAGCTGCCTGAAATTGTTAAGATCATGCGCGGCTGGACGCGAGGCCCGCAGGAGATGATGGCCGGTGTTGACGGCGGTTTCGACGCTGCCGCAATGGTTGGGTACCACAGCGCGAGCGGAACGAACGGGAATCCTCTGGCGCATACGATGAACACCCAGAACGAATCTGTTGCCATAAACGGGCAGCTTGCCAGCGAATTCATGATCAACGCTTATACGGCAGCGTACTATAAAGTGCCCGTCGTATTTGTCAGCGGGGACCGGTCTTTGTGCGAAAGCGCGAAGAAGCTGATTCCGTCCATCACTGCAGTACCTGTCAGCGAAGGAATCGGCAATGCTTCCGTATCTCTGCATCCGGCCGCGGCGCAGGGAGCCATCCGGAAGGGCATGCTTCAGGCCATGCAGGGAAACCTTGCCGAATGCCTGTTGAAGCTTCCGGAATCCTTTGAGGTTTCGATTCTGTTTCATGTACATGACAAGGCCTATTATGCGTCCTATTATCCGGGTGCCCGGTCGGATGGCTTGAAAACGGTCACCTTTTACGCTTCAGATTATTTTGAGGTGCTTCGTTTTCTTCTGTTTGTTCTGTAAAGATTCATACACGGAGGCCGCCGGAATCGCTTCCGGCGGCCTCCGACCATAAAGTCGCGCAGACGCAAAATTGCAGCTCATTTTGCTTGCGGCGCTGCTGTTCCCTCATTTACGGGTTTGCCGCAGGGCCCTTTTGCCGCTTTGCGGCAATTCAACCTTTAAGGGAATTCTCTTGCACGATTTTCGAAGGCATGCCTGTTTTTAGACAGACCAAGGGGGATCTTGCAAAATGAATTTGCAAGATCCCCCTTTCCTTGCGGTACGAAACCTTCCGGTTGTGCCGGGGGTGACTTTCCCTGATTAAAGTTCTTTCAGCCAGTATTTTCGGTCAAGGCTGCGGTATTGCACCGCTTCCGCCACATGGGCGGATTCGATGGCGTCGCTGCCGTCCAGGTCCGCGATCGTTCGGCAGACCTTTAGAATCCTGTCGTAAGCCCTGGCCGAAAGCCCGAGGCGGTCGAAAGCTTTTTTTAAAAGATTGCGGCCGGGGTCGCTCAGACGGCAGAAGTCGTGCAGCCGGTCCGGCCTGATTCTTGCGTTGCAGGTGATGCCGGTGCCGCGAAAGCGGTCGTTCTGGATTCGGCGGGCGGCGTTTACCCGCTTTCGGATTGATTCGGAGCTTTCCTCTGTGCCGCGGGAGTCCAGCTGTTCAAATTCTACGGGGGGGACTTCAATGTGCAGATCAAGGCGGTCAAGCAGAGGACCGGAAACCCGTGAAAGATAGCGGGAAACGGCCTGCGGAGAACAGGTGCACCGGCGCGTCGGATGGCCGAAGTAGCCGCAGGGGCATGGATTCATTGCCGCGACAAACATGACGGAGCAGGGATAGCTGACCGTGCCGCCGACCCGTGAA
Organism: Caproicibacter sp.; assembly: GCF_046707225.1. Lineage (NCBI taxonomy): Bacteria > Bacillati > Bacillota > Clostridia > Eubacteriales > Acutalibacteraceae > Caproicibacter > Caproicibacter sp. Next base: position 188,112 of record NZ_JBJKOP010000032.1, read on the forward strand.
ATCGTTACGGTGCCGTTCTCAATCGGCTGGCGAAGAACCTCCATGGAGCTTCGTGAGAACTCAGGCAGCTCGTCAAGAAAAAGCACGCCGTTGTGCGCCAGCGAAATTTCACCGGGCTTTGGGATGCTACCGCCGCCGGAAAGGCCCGCGGGGGACACAGTGTGGTGCGGGGAGCGAAACGGCCTGACCTGAACCAGCGAGACACCGGGTGGGAGAGTCCCCGCGATGGAATGGATTTTGGTTGTCTCGATTGTTTCCTCGAAGGTCATTTCGGGAAGTATGGAAGGAATTCTGCGGGCCAGCATGCTTTTTCCGGAACCGGGCGGACCGATCAGCAGGGCGTTGTGGCCGCCCGCGGCGGCAATTTCCAGGGCTCGTTTTGCTTCTTCCTGACCACGGACGTCCGCGAAATCCGGGCAGTTCTGCGGACTGCCGCACTCAGCGGGAGAGGGCTGCGCGGGCGCGATCTGCCCGCCGCCGTTCAGGTGTTTGAGCAGTTGAGGAAGGTCCGTGACGGGATAAACCTCGATTCCCTGAATTACCGCCCCTTCGGCGGCGTTCTGCTTCGGTACGAAAAAGCGTTTGAAACCCTCCTGCCGCGCACGTATCGTCATGGGAAGAATGCCGCGCACGGGCCTCAGTTCCCCGGTCAGGGACAGTTCCCCGATAAAAACGCATCCCTCAAGGTCCGCGGCAAGCTGGCTGCTGGCTTTCATCAGGGCAATAAACAGCGGCAGGTCGTAAATTGGACCTTCCTTGCGCTTGTCGGCCGGAGCAAGATTCACCGTTATTTTACTGACGGGAAAATCGAATCCGCAGTTTTTCATCGCCGATCTGACCCGGTCGCGGGATTCCTTGACCGCCGCATCCGGAAGCCCAACCACTTCAAAGGAGGGCAGACCCGAGGACAGGTCCGCCTCCACCTCCACAGGGAATGAATCCATGCCGTAAAGTCCCATGCTGTATAAATGCGAAACCACTCTGTAGCCCCCTTTTTTGACAATAACAAATTCATTATACTCATTTCGGTAAAAATCCGCAATAGAATTCTGATTCGGAACAGAGGTTTCGAAGAATTACATTGACTTCTTGACCGGCGTAAGGTATGATGAGAGCATATGAAAGTGATGTATCATGAGGTGTTTTGCCTTGGCAGTTCCGAACCGTACGCCGCTAACCGATTTTTCAGACGGCCAGTTGGCCGTTCTTGTTAAGGATGGCGATTCAGACGCCTTTGCCGAACTGACGGCGCGGTATATGTCTCTCATCCGCTATAAATCCGCGCCGTTTCATTCCGCGCAGTTGGAAACGGACGACCTGTGCCAGGAGGGCCTGGTTGGCCTTTACAACGCGGCGCGCACCTACAATTCCGCCAACGGGGCCGCGTTCAAGACCTACGCGGGCACTTGCATAGCGAATCGCATGATTATGGCTTACCGCTCCGCGCTGAGCAGAAAAAACGAACCGCTGAGTAATTTTGTGTCGCTCAGCGACGGCGAACATTCCGGGCTGGAACTGCCGGTCGGCGGTTGGGACCCGGAGACGCTGCTTGCCAGCAGCGAAGGCGTGGGCCAGTTGTGGGAAAAAATAAGGTCCGTCCTGTCGGAAAGGGAACTCCGTGTGCTGCGCCTCTATTTGAGCGGTTACAGTTATGCCGAAATAGCGGCAAAACTGGCCATAACGGCAAAGGCGGCCGATAATGCTCTGCAGCGCGCCAGAATCAAGCTGAAAAGCCGTTTTAACGGCTGAACGATATGCCCGGGTAGCTTAAGCAGAGCGTTGATTATCAAAGGCGGCGGTTCGAATCCGTCTCAGGGCAATTTATTAAAGCGAGGTAACAACATGTACCAGGACAAAACTCTCATCTGCAAAGACTGCGGCAACGAATTCGTATTCACTGCCGGAGAACAGGAATTCTACGCATCCAAGGGCCTGATGAACGAGCCGCAGAGATGTAAAGCCTGCCGCGACGCCTACAAGAACAGACAGAAACCTGAAAGGACTATGTATACCGCCGTTTGTGCCTCCTGCGGCAAGGAATGCAAAGTTCCGTTTCAGCCGCGCGAAGACCGTCCGGTTTACTGCAGCGACTGCTTTTCCAAGAAGAAAGACCAGAGAAGATACTAAAAAAATGCAGCGGAATATCCGCTGCATTTTTTTGTATCAGTAAGATTCCAGCCTGCGCTGCTTTCTCAGATCGCGGCGTCTTTTTCCCGCTTCCCAATCGGCTTTCTCTTCCGGCGTGTCGCAGATCAGTCCGGGCACGGGAGTCGGTCTCCCGTTTTCATCCAGCGCCACCAGCACCAGATACGCGGTATTGACCAGCTTGCGCTCCCCGGAAAGCTCTTCAACGTAACTGTCCACTCGGACCTCCATGGAGGTCCTGCCGACATAGGTCATCCTTCCGTGAAGGACGACGACGTTGTTCGCATAGACCGGGGATTTAAATTGCAGGCTGTCGATTTCCGCCGTCGTTACATTTCGCGCGGAATGCCTGCGCGCGACGGCACCTGCCACAATGTCGATCCAGGAGACGAGTTCGCCGCCGAACAGGCGCTTCTGCGAGTTTAAATGAGAATAGAAAACGGGCTGAATCTGTTCCGTTACCGAGTCCGATACATGTTTCGCGTTGCATTCGCCCATAGTAACTCCACCATTTCTTTTTTTATATCATATCCTGTTTCAGCTGATTTTTCAACTGCCGGCGTTTCGGTATCCCGCTTGCGGGGTGAAGCAAAAATGCTTATAATAAAATGGATTTGGGGGAATTCAATATGGCTGATCATTCAGCGGAAAAATGCTGCGCGATTATCGCGGCCGCCGGCCGGTCCACCAGAATGGGCGGTGACATTTCCAAACAGTTTCTTCCGCTTCTTGGCGTGCCCGCCATTGTCAGAACCCTTTGGGCGTTTGACGGCGCTTCTGAGGTGGGGCAGGTCATTGTCGTTTGCCGCGGAGAGGACCTTGAACAGATGAAAGGCTGCATCGACCGGTATCGTGTTCAAAAAGTGACCGAGGTTCTGCGGGGCGGCGGCACACGGCAGGAATCCGTTTCCATCGGTGTTCGGGCGGTCCCTGCGGCCGCCGGCTGTATAGCTGTGCACGACGGCGCCAGACCGCTGATAACGCCGGACGAAATCAACGCATGCGTCGGCGACGCGCTTCGGTGCGGTGCTTCCGCTTTGGGAACGCCGCTGAAAGACACCGTTAAAAAAATCGATTCGTCGCAATGCGTTCTTTCTACGCCCGCAAGAGAGTGCCTATGGGCGGTTCAGACGCCGCAGGTGTTTCACCCGGATCTTTACCGGCAGGCGCTTGCAAAAGCTCAGGCAGCCGGGAAAGACTATACCGATGACTGTCAGCTGGTGGAGCAAATCGGAATCAGGGTTCATCTTTGCAGGGGCAGCTACGAAAATATCAAACTGACGACCGAAGAGGATCTTGCGGTTGCGGAAGCAATCCTGAAAAAAAGGGAGGCTGGAATTTGAGAATCGGACAGGGATATGACGTTCATAGGATGATTCAGGGGCGCCGACTGATCCTGGGCGGTGTGGAAATCCCCTGTGAAAAGGGACTTCTCGGCCATTCCGACGCGGACGTTCTGGTCCACGCCGTAATGGACGCGCTGCTGGGCGCGGCGGCGCTTGGGGATATCGGCGCATATTTCCCGGACAGCGACCCCGCGTTTCAAAACGCGGACAGCATCCTGCTGCTTCAAAAGGTCTGCGGATTACTGAAAGAAAAAAGATACAAAATTGTCAATCTCGATTCCACCGTGATTGCGCAGGCCCCCAGACTGAGCCCCTTCGTTTTGCGGATGAGAGAACGAATCGCCGCAGCCTGTGAAATATCGGTTGACCGCGTCAGCGTCAAGGCCACGACGGAAGAACACCTCGGGTTTACCGGGGCGGGTGAGGGAATCGCGGCGCAGGCCGTATGTCTGATCGACTAGGCTTTTAAAACGAAATGCGATAAAGTCAAATAATCAAACGGCTTTCCACAGCATACTCTGTTAGTAAATAACAGAGGGGTGATTGTTGTGGGCAAGCCGTTAATCATAGTTGGTTCCATCACAAATGCCATCAAAAGCCGCAACATCCTGGCGTGGATGGGGATTCGTTCCTATGTGGAAAGAACGCCCCGCAGCGGACCGAACGGCGGCTGCGGGTACAGCATATACGTTCCGGAGCGCACCGATGAAGCGGAGGATATTCTGATCCGCTACGGCATTCGGGTCGGCGGACGCGCGGAAAGAGGGGACGCATCTTGATCTATCTGGATAACGCGGCCACGACCTATCCAAAACCGAATTCAGTCAGCAGTGCGACGGCGCTCGCTCTTCGGAAATATGGCGCAAATCCGGGCAGGGCGGGGCATAATATGTCGATTGCCGCCGCCGAAGAAATTTACCGCTGCCGTACGGCGGCGGCGGATTTTTTTCGCGCTCCGGATCCGGAATGCGTTGCCTTTACGCTGAACTGCACGCACGCGTTAAACTATGTTCTGAAGGGGCTTTTGAAACCCGGCGACCACGCGGTTACCTCCTGCCTGGAACACAACGCGGTATCCCGTCCGCTTCACGCCCTGTCAGAAGCCGGGGTGGAGGTGAGCGTAGCGCAGGTCTACCCGGGGGATAACGACGCGACGGTGGACTCTTTCCGCCGGGCGATCCGGTCCAATACCCGGCTGATTGTCTGTACGCACGCTTCAAACGTATGGGGAATACGGCTTCCGGTGGAGCGCCTCGCGGCGCTTGGCCATGAATACAGAATCCAGATCGCGGTGGACTGCGCCCAGTCCGCCGGCGTGCTTCCCATCGACATGGCGGACAGCGGGATCGACTACCTTTGTATTGCCGGGCACAAGGGGCTTTACGGCCCAATGGGCACGGGCCTTCTGATCACGGCGAACGGAAGCGGTTTGTCGACGCTGATCGAAGGAGGAACGGGCACGAATTCCGCCCAGGAGGAACAGCCTGACGGCATGCCAGAACGGATGGAGAGCGGTACCCAGAACATGCCGGGCATTGCCGGCCTGCGGGCGGGGATCGAATTTGTCAAAGCACGCGGAACCGACCGCATTTTCCAGCATGAGATGACTTTGACCCGTCATTTATATGAGCGTTTGGCGGGGATGAAGAATATCCGGTTGTATACGGATGAACCGACTCCCCGTTATTTTGCCCCCGTGTTGTCGTTCAACGTCGGCGACCTGCCCAGTGAAATTGTTGGAAGGAAGCTGAACGAACACGGAATCGCCGTCCGAACGGGACTGCACTGCGCCCCCGCCGCCCATCGGTTTTTCGGTACTCTGGAGCAGGGCGCGGTTCGCGTATGCCCCTCAGTTTTCACCCGCAGGCAGGAAATTGACCGTCTGGTACAGGTTTTAGCGACAATCCGTTAAAAATGCGGAAGAAAAGGATTGATTCTAAAATCATATATGATAAAATGAAGACAGGGCCGGAGAATATGGCGCCGGCCCTGTGATTGTTTTGCGCTGAAGGAAGATAGCCGTCGGCGTTTTTCAATTAAGTTACGGAAGCGGAGCGCTCCGGCGCTTCGGTTCTTTCAGGAAAGGATAAATAATATGGAATTTATCATCGGCCTATGGAATGTTTTTCTTCAGCTGATCCATAATTTCCGGATTGCCGACGCGCTGGATATTGTCCTTGTAACGTTTATCATCTACAACGCGATTAAACTTGTGCGCGAGACAAGAGCGGGTCAGTTGGTGCGCGGAATCATTGTTCTGATGGTCGTGTGGCTCCTTTCCTATTGGCTCAATCTTTATATGATGCAAAGCATCATCAGTTATCTGTTCCAGTTTGCGTTTATCGCGCTGCTGATTATTTTTCAGCCGGAAATCAGACGGGCCCTGGAACAAATCGGCCGCAGCGGAATCGGGGCCGGAAAGACCTGGAATTTTGGGTTTACTTTTGTCTCCGGCGAAGCCGAAGCAAAGCTTCAGAAAAGCCGGAAGGCGGTCAATGCCGTCGTTGACGCGGTGGTCCAAATGTCCAGGCAGAAGACGGGCGCCCTGATTGTATTTGAAATGAAAACAAAACTGGGCGATATTATCGATACCGGAACCATCGTTGAGGCGATTCCCTCCGCCCAGATTATCTGCAATATCTTTTTCAACAAAGCTCCGCTGCATGACGGCGCCATGATTGTCCGCAACGGAATGGTATATGCCGCCGGATGTATTCTGCCGCTGACCAAAAGCGACAATGTCAGCGTTGAACTCGGAACGCGTCACCGCGCCGCGATCGGGATGAGCGAAAATTCAGATGCGGTGATCGTTGTTGTTTCGGAGGAAACCGGCCAGATTTCCGTTGTGACAAACGGAACCATTACGCGGAATTATACCAGGGAAACGCTGAACAGCGAGCTTGAGAATCTAGTGCTGTCGGAAACCGCTGAGCCCGACGAGAAAAAGCAGAGCTGGATTTCTTCCTTTCGGAGGACCAAAAAGCAATGAAGATAAAAAAATTCTCACTGAATCATTTGTTTTACAATAATAAATTCGTGCTGTTTTTCTCCCTTGTGATTTCCGTCTTTCTGTGGCTGTTCATTTCATCGGCGGATACGGAGGACCATCCGCGCGCAATTACCAACGTACCGATAGAGGTTACGCTGTCCGACGCCGCGCAGGCGGACGGTCTCAAGGTGTTCAGCCCCGTGAATAAAACGGCGACGGTGTATATCAAGGGGAACAGCCTGGTGGTCAACCAGGTCAGCGCCGACGACCTGAAGGTGGCCGCCCTTTCGGCTTCCTCCATTACTTCGCCCAATACCTATACGCTCCCTCTGACCGCGCAGAAAACGGAAAAACGGAATCTGACGGATTTCAGCGTTTCGTACGTATCACCGGAACAGGCCATTGTCATTGTGGACCGATATAAGGAAAAAACGTTCAACATACAAAGCGCGATCAAATATCCGACGGATTACAAGTCGGATCCGGCGTATTTTGTGGGGCAGGAGACGCTCAACAACGATACGGTTACGGTCTCCGGGCCTGAAAAGCAGGTACAGGAAGTGAACCGGGTTGCCTTTGAATATCAGGTGACGGACACGCTAAGGGAAACCAAGAACTTTACGGCGGATCTTGTGATGTATGACGCAAACGACAACAAGATCACGGACAGCAGTCTGACGCTTAATCCGAAGCAGGTTGAGGTGACCATTCCGGTTCTGCCGAGGGAGGTCCTGCCGCTGGATGCCGCATTCACCAACAAGCCGGCCGGTCTGCTGCTTGGCAGCGGAAAAATAGCAATCGATCCGCGGACGATTGAAGTTGCGGGGCCTGCGGATGTGCTGACGAATCTGTCGGAAGTTAGTCTGGCACCGATTGATTTTTCAAAGGTGAGTCCGAGTACCAATTCGTTTGACGTGGATGTCAGCCTGCCCGCCACATGCAAAAACCTGAGTAATATTCCGACCGCAAAAGTTACACTGGACCTGAGCGGCCTTTCCACAAGGAGCATTACCGTAACAAATTTCAAAGTGGAAAATCTGAGCTCCGGCAAGTCGGCGGAGGTCAACACGAAAGCGCTGAATGTTACGGTTGTCGGGCCGGAGGATGAAATCTCAAAACTGACGGGAAATAATGTGGTTGCACAAATCAATATGTCCGGGAACGAGAACTTTACCGGCCACACGGAAATGCCTGTGACCTTCAGCATCAGCAATGCCCCGAGCTCCTGGGTGTACGGAAGTTATATGGTGAACCTCAGCGTCAGCAGCGGTTAAATCAAAGTGAAATGAGGGTGAAAATCTTGAAAGATCAGTTGTATATTCTTTGGACGAACGCCGATCCGATTACGTCGCAGAAAATGGTTCTCATGTATGCGACCAACAGCATGCTGAATTCCTGGTGGAAGAGTGTAACGGTCATTTTATGGGGCGCGCCTGCCGGTCTTGCGGCGGGAAATACCTCCGTTCAGGAAAGAATCAAGATCGCACAGCAGGCGGGCGTCCGATTTTCCGCCTGCAAGGCCTGCGCGGATCAGCTGAATGTAACGGATGAGCTTCTGGATTTGGGGATTGCGGTTGAGTATTGGGGGGAACGGTTGACGGAAATTCTGAAAGAAGATCAAAGAATTATCACCATCTGGCGACAAAAAGCTTTGACATGGGAAAACATGCCGGAGCTTTTTGTGTTCTCAGGGAATGATCGGAAAAAGGCGTGCATATTTTGTACAGGGACCGAAAGGGGGGATCGGGATGAAAAAACTTGGCTGCCTGTTTTTGATTGTTATATTGTGCTTGCCGGTTGCCGGATGCGGAGCCGGATTCCAGCAACAGAATTCGTCCGGTCAGTCTGTCGAAACCCGGGAGACAGCCGTCAGGAATCTTGTCACGGATTTCGGAGGACAGCTGCAGAAGGTTTCTCTGACGGCATCAAAGGAAAAGGTTGCCGAGGACATGCAAAAGTATTACGGGGATTACATTACCCCGTCGCTGCTGGAGGAATGGCAGGCCGACCCATCCTCCGCTCCGGGCCGGACCGTCTCAAGCCCGTGGCCGGACAGGATCAACATTCTCTCCGTTCAGCGCCTGGCTGACGACGCCTACGATGTCACGGGAGAAATCATAGAGGCGACCTCCGCGGATGAGTCCGGAGGTCAAACGGCGGGCAAACAGGGAATCCGGCTTTCCGTAAGAAACATCGGAGGGCGCTGGCTGATTGACGACGTCACGGTGGATCAGCAGACGCTTTCAGCCTCCGTTGTTTATGAGAACACACAATACGGCTTTACCGTGAGTCTTCCGTCCAGCTGGAAAGGTTATACCGTTCGAACCGAGGACTGGCAGGGGTATTCGCTGGTTCCGGGTCAGGAGGGAAAAATTACGGAAACCGGCCCTGAAATATTTATCCGCCATCCGAAGTGGACCAAGGAAACGCCGCGACAGGATATTCCGATTTTGATTTTTACCCTTGATCAGTGGAACGAGATCCAGAAGGATCAGTTCCATATCGGTGCGGCGGCCATCGGTCCAAGCGAGCTTGCCCGTAATTCAAAATACGTGTTTGCTCTGCCCGCGCGGTATAATTTTGCATTTTTGCCCGGTTATGAAGAGGTCGATACCCTGATCCGCGGCGGTGCGGTGAAGGCAACTGAAAAGTTTGGCGGCAGCTGAGATGATGGACGCAATGGCGCGAAAAGGACCGGGCGATCAAGGCCCGGTCCTCTCTCATGGCGGTTAAGGTTCGCAGCCCGGCTCGCTTAGCATTCGGGCGGTCAGGGCCTTGATTCGGATTCCCTGCTGCAGAAACATTTTTTCATGCTCTGTCTGGATATTATCCTCCGGCGGATCGGCATAAAGGTCTTCCGTTCCCGTCAGAATTTCAAATCCGCAGGATTCAAGATATCCCTTGGTGTCTTCGTAAAGCTCGTCGTCATCGGTTTTGAAATGCAGTTCGCCGCCGGGAACAAGAAGCTGCCGATAATGGACCAGCTGCCGCGGATGGGTCAGACGCCGCTTCTTATGCTTCTTGCGCGGCCAGGGATTGCAGAAATTGATATAAATCCTGCTGACCTGATCCTGCGGCCCCATCGCGTTCTGGATCTGTTCGATATTCAGCGCCGTCAGGATCACATTATCCACGGGCCGGCCGGCTCCCCGAAACGCCTGTTCGATGTTTCTGCGCGCGGGCCCCAGAACGGCGTCCTTCAAATCGATTCCGATATAGTTGACCTGCGGATTTCTGGGGGCGGCGCCGGCCAGAAACAGACCCTTGCCGCAGCCCAGCTCCAGATAAACCGGCTGCCGCCGGGCAAAAAGGCTGTGCCACCGGCCCAGATACTGCTCCGGCTTTCGGTAAAAATATGGGCAGGCATTCAGCTCCGGTGCCGCCCAGTGCTTTGTTCTCATTCTCATGGCGGTCATGCACCTTCCCGTTTTTTACATACGTCCACCCATTGCTTGCTTTTTGACAGATGAAAGAGTTCGTCACAGGAAAGCATCACGCAGGAACTTTCGCTGCCTCCCGCCGGGTAGACCGAATCAAAGCGCGTTAAAGAAACATCACAGTATACCCGGGCGTCCGGCGGGTTGTCGAACGGGCAGACGCCGCCGATCCGGTACCCGGTCAGGGGTTCCACATCTTCCGCGTTCAGCATTTTCGCTTTGAAACCGAATTGTGCCTTGAATTTTGCGTTATCTATTTTGGTGTCTCCGGCAGTTACAATTAAGATGCAGCCTGCTTCGCGGTCGCGGTATAGAGAAATCGTTTTTGCAATTCTCCCCGGTTCCACCCCAAGCGCATTTGCCGCAAGCTCCACCGTGGCACTGGAAACCGGGAACTCCTGCAGGCGGTTCTGCATGGAAAAACGGGACAAATATTGTTTTACCCTGTCAACCGACATGATTTTCATCCTCCTGTTCTGATCGAGTCAATTATAGCATAAAAAAGAAAAAGTATGGCAGTCGTTTTATTTCATTTTATAAGAAAAATCCCCCAAATTCCATATGATAAGATGAATTTCAAACTAAATTAACAATAAATGTATAAAAACATGAATAAACCTCGCACACTTTGCTTGTTTTACTGGACTTTCGGTGAAAAGGTGTTATAATTTAACATAGATTTGCTTTTTTAGGGGGAAGCTGATGCTCAATCAAAAAAGAATCGTTTTGGCGCTGGCCATTTTGCTTTGCGCGGCAGTTTCCGTCACCGGATATTTCTGGGTGAAAACCAGAAAACCCGCTTCCTACGAAAGTGCCGACTTTGCGATGGGCACGTACATTCAGCAGACCGTATATGGAAAAAACGGCGAAGCTGCGGCAAAATCAGCGCTGAGTAAAATAACAGAGCTGGAAAACCGGATTTCATGGCGGATTGACAGTTCCGATGTTGCACGTCTGAACGCCGCCGCCGGGACCGACTGGATCACCATAGATCCGGAGACCGCTTCCATCCTTGCAGCAAGTCTGGACGTGGCGCAGAAATCGGACGGAGCGTACGACCCGACGATTCTACCGGTATCGTCACTCTGGGATTTCGGCGGAGAAAACCAACACGTTCCGCCAAAGTCGGATCTGCAGAAGTATATCAAATATGTTGATTACCAAAACCTTCGGGTGGATCAAAAAAATTCCAAGGCGTCGCTGAAACTGCATTATATGGCGATTGACCTGGGCGGAATTGGAAAAGGCGCCGCATGCGACGATGCGGTTGCCGCTTACCGCAGTGCCGGCGCCGATTACGGAATCATCGCTGTGGGCGGAAGTATCGGGGTTTACGGCACAAAGCCGGACGGGTCCGCCTGGCATATCGCAATCCGCGACCCCGCGACAAAGGATGAAAACGCCGATTCCATGGGGCAGATTGACCTGACCTCCGGATTTATCTCCACATCCGGAACCTATGAGAAGACTTTTACCCAAAACGGCGTTACTTATCATCATCTGCTGAATCCGAAAACGGGATATCCGGAGAACAACGGGCTGGTTTCCGTTACGGTGAAAGCGAATAACGGCGCCATAAGCGACGCGCTTTCGACCGCCTGCTTCGTTCTCGGCCGTGAAAAGGGAGAAAAGCTTCTTTCCGAGTATCACGCGGACGGCGTGTTTATCGATTCCAGCAACAAGGTGTATGTTACCGCCGGGCTGAAAAGCAGTTTTCAGATTACGGGCGGCAAGTACGTTCTTGCGGGCTGATTTTCTGATCCAAGATTCACTTCGGCTCCGGTTCGGGAGGGAAACTCAAGAATCAGCTGCCGTGATTGAATATGTTTTTCATTATTTCATTAGTGTAGTTTAGTATGTATTGGAGGATTTAAACATGGAATTGACTTTTCCAACAAAGCCATTCAAAACGCATGGCGGTGCGGCAGTTCCTCACAGGAAAAATACCGCGCAGATGGAATCTGTCATGCTGCCGCCTCCTGAGCAGGTAGTCTTGCCCATGCAGCAGCACGTAGGTCCGCCCTGCGCTCCAACGGTAAAGGTTGGGGATACCGTTTTGATTGGACAAAAAATCGCCGACAGTTCCGCGTTTGTCAGCGCGCCGATTCATGCGACTGTTTCCGGTACGGTCAGCGCCATCAAAAAGGTGACGCTGTCCGGGGGTCAGTTCATGGATGCGGTTGTAATTGATTCAGACGGTAAAATGGAGGTTTCGCCCGACGTAAAGCCTCCCGTCATCAACAGTCTTGCTGAGTTTCTCAGCGCGGTGCATGAATCCGGGCTGGTTGGTTTGGGCGGCGCGGGCTTTCCCGCGCACGTCAAGCTGAAGGTGCCGGACGATAAAAACGTGGACACGCTGATTATCAACGTCGCGGAGTGCGAGCCTTACATTACCTCCGACAACCGGTGCGCTGTGGAAGACACAGACGACATTTTTGCCGGAGTCCGCGCAGTAAAACACTGGCTGGGGCTGCATCGCGCGATTCTCGCGGTGGAAGGCAACAAGCCGGATGTCATTGCCAAATTCAACTCCTTCCTCAGCGAAAGCAAGGAAGAGTCCGACCGGGAAATCAAGGTTCTCGAGCTGCGTTCCAGTTACCCGCAGGGCGCTGAAAAAGTGCTCATCCAGTCCTGTACGGGCCGCCGGGTTCCCATGGGCAAGCTGCCGGCCGATGCGGGCTGCGTTGTCATGAACGTCACCTCCTGCGCTCATTTGGGCGAATTCCTGAGAACGGGGATGCCGCTTGTCAGCAAACGTCTGACAATCGACGGTTCCGCCATCAACGACCCCAAAAATGTGATTGTTCCGATCGGAACAAACATAAAAACGATTATTGATTTCTGCGGCGGTTACAAGGCGACGCCAAAAAAAATCCTGATGGGCGGCCCGATGATGGGCGTTTCCATCGCGAGCGACAATCTGCCCGTCATTAAGCAGAACAATGCGATTATCTGTCTGGATGAAAAGGAAGCACATAAGCTGGAGCCTTCCGCCTGCATTCGCTGCGGACGCTGTGTTTCCGGCTGCCCGATGCACCTGATGCCGACGCTTCTGGAGCAGAACGCGATTGCCAAGCGTGTGGAGCAGCTGAAAGAACTGGACGTTATGGACTGCATGGAGTGCGGCTGCTGCTCGTTCAACTGCCCGGCGGGCCGTCCCCTGGTTCAGGCGATCCGCCTTGGCAAGTCACTGGTTAGAGCGGAGGGGAAGAAATAATGGAAGAGAAATTAGTCGTATCATCCTCGCCTCACATCAGAAGCGGGGCAACCACTCGGAAAATCATGCTGGATGTGATTCTGGCGCTTGTGCCGGCCGCCATCGCGGCGGTCATCGTGTTCGGGCCCCGCACGCTGCTGATCATCGGCGTTACCATCGCTTCCTGCGTACTCAGCGAATACATATGCCGCAGGGTGATGAAACGGGAGAACACCATTGGCGATTTAAGCGCGGTTGTAACCGGTCTTCTTCTCGCGTTCAACCTGCCCGTTTCCATCAATCCCCTCATGGCCGCTTTCGGCGGAATGGTCGCGATTGTCGTGATCAAGCAGATGTTCGGCGGCATTGGGCAGAATTTTGTCAACCCGGCGCTGACGGCCCGTATCATCATGCTGAACTCTTTTCCGACGCAGATGACAACCTGGGTTCAGCCTCATTCCTATCTTGGCGACGCGGTGACCACCGCTTCGCCGCTCGGCCTTTTAAAAGAAGGCGGCTCTCTTGACCAGATGCCCAGTCTGATGAGCATGTTCGTCGGCAACACCGCGGGCTGCATCGGTGAAACCTGCGCGCTTGCATTGATCCTGGGCGGGATTTACCTTGTGGTTCGCAAGGTCATTTCTCCGGTGATTCCGCTGTGCTACATCGGCACCGCGGCGGTTCTTTCCGCGGTGATGGGCCGGAACGTGATGATAGACCTTCTTTCCGGTGGCCTGATGCTCGGCGCGATTTTCATGGCGACCGACTATGCAACCTCTCCGATCACGGTCAAGGGCCAGGTCATTTTTGCAATCGGATGCGGCGTGATCACGATGTTGATCCGCAATTTCGGCAGCCTGCCGGAAGGCGTTTCCTACTCGATCGTTCTAATGAATATTATTGTGCCGCTGATTGACTCCGCAACACGTCCTGTGGCATTCGGAAAGGAGCCTGTAAAAGATGAAGTTCAACGCTAAAGAGGTTCTGAAACCGACTCTGATTCTTGTACTGATTTGCCTTGTCATGACTGCCTTCCTTGCCGGCACGAACCTGCTGACAAAGGACGCCATTGTTGCACAGCAGGCGAAAGTAGCCGAAGAGTCCCGCAAAGTTGCTTTGCCCACGGCTGACTCTTTTGACAAGTCCACGAAAAGCGATATCTGCTATGTCGGCAAAAAGGGAAGCGATATCGCAGGGTATGTCTTTACCACCGAAGCCGGCAGCTACGGCGGAAAAATTCAAGTCATGACCGGTATTGACAAAGACGGAAAGGTGACGGGCGTCATTCTGCTGAGCACAAGCGACACGCCCGGCCTCGGACTGAATGCGAAGAAAGAGTCCTTCCGGAAGCAGTATCAACAAAAAGCTCCGGACAACGGATTTGAAGTTGTCAAGGGAGGCGGCGCAAAGGAAGGGCAGATTAACGCCATGACAGGCGCTACGATTTCAAGTAAAGCCGTCACAACCGCCGTCAATGAAGCGATCAAGGAATATCAGAAAGTTAAGGGTGGTGAGTGAGATGGCTAAAAACAGTCTGGCACGTGAGTTTACAAAAGGTATTATCAAGGAAAACCCCGTTCTGCGGCTTGTATTGGGATGCTGCGCGACCTTGGCCGTTACAACCGCCGCAAGCAACGCAATCGGGATGGGACTTGCCACAACCTTTGTCCTGGTTTGTTCCAATGCGGTTATTTCACTGTTGCGCAATGTGATTCCCGATAAGGTTCGTATTCCAAGTTATATCGTTGTCATCGCGGGTTTCGTAACGATTGTGCAGATGCTGGTGGAGGCCTTTTCGCCTGCGCTGAGCGATGCTCTCGGCATTTATCTTCCGCTGATTGTCGTTAACTGCATTATTTTCGGCCGTGCCGAAATGTTCGCAAGCAAAAATAAAGTTCTGCCGTCCATTTTCGACGGGCTCGGCATGGGAATCGGTTTTACCGCAACCCTTCTTGCGATGGGAATTATCCGCGAGTTGTTTGGCAGCGGCTCCGTTTTCGGCGTATCCATCCTCTCCGGCTTTATGCCGCCGATCATCGTTTTCCTGCTCCCTCCGGGAGGATTCTTTGTCTTCGGTATCCTGATCGCGATCGCGAACAGGCTTTCCGGTGAAGGCAAAAAAGTGGAAGAGATCGGCTGCGGCGGTTTTACCGGCTGCGCGGGATGCGCGCTCTCGTCAAATTGCTCCCTTATCGACAGTAAAGACAAGGAGGCCGAAACGAAATGATTAAATCGCTTTTCGCCATCATTCTTACGGCAATTCTGACAGAAAACTATATCCTGGATAAATTCCTTGGAATCTGCCCGTTTCTGGGCGTTTCCAAAAACCGCAGCAGCGCAACCGGCATGAGCATTGCCGTTACCGTTGTTATGGTGATTGCAACCGCGGTAACATGGCCGATTTACTACGGAATTCTGGTTCCGAAGGATCTTGCCTATCTGGAAACGATTGTATTCATTCTGGTGATTGCGGTGCTGGTCCAGTTGATTGAAATTATCCTGAGAAAATACATTCCGTCCCTGTACAATGCGCTGGGCGTTTATCTGCCGCTGATTACGACGAACTGTGCGGTGCTTGGCGTAACCATGCTGGTGCTTGACAAACATACGGCGGATCCGGCCGCATACGGATACCTGCAGGCGCTGGTCAATGCGTTCGGCGCCGGTATCGGTTTCCTTGTTGCTCTGGTGATGTTCTCCGGTGTACGTGAAAGAATGGAACTGAACGATGTGCCGAAATTTATGAAGGGTCTGCCGATTACTCTGGTTGCCGCGTCTCTGGTATCCCTGTCGTTTCTCGGATTCTCAGGCCTTGTCAACGGCATGCTGGGTTAAGGAGATGATATAAAATGAACGATATTTTGATTCCAATCTTGATTTTGGTTGTAATCGGTCTTTTGTCCGGCTTGATCCTGGCGATTGCATCCATCGTGATGGCCGTTCCGAAGGATCAAAAGACGGAGGACATCCGTGCGATGCTTCCGGGTGCAAACTGCGGCGCTTGCGGCTATTCCGGCTGCGATGGCTATGCGAAGGCACTGGCGACAGGGGAGGCCCAGCCCGGGCTTTGCACGGTTGGCGGCAGTGATGTTTCCAATTCCATTGCGGCTTATCTTGGAGTTGCGGCTACTTCTGTGGAACCGCATATGTCGGTTGTCCGCTGCCTTGGAAGCCACGACAATACGACGGACCGCGTTGAGTACGAAGGAATTACAAGCTGTGCCGCGGCCGTTGCGGTCGCGGGCGGGCCGACCAGCTGCACTTTTGGATGCATCGGCCTGGGCGACTGCGTAAACGCCTGTAACTATAACGCGCTCAGCGTACGCAACGGTGTGGCAATGGTGGAACCGAAGAACTGCGTTGCCTGCGGACTGTGCCTGAAAGCGTGCCCGCGGAATCTGCTGACGCTGACTCCGGTTAAAAAGCAGGCCATTGTTTTGTGCAGCAACTGTGATAAAGGCAATCTTGTCAATAAAGTCTGCAAGGTTGGCTGCATCGGCTGCATGCGCTGTGAAAAGACCTGCAAATACGACGCGATCCATGTAAAGAATTTCCTGGCGACCGTTGATCCCGAGAAATGCGTGGGATGCGGCGAATGCGTCGATATTTGCCCAAGGCACATTATCGGTCTTTACAACGCTTAAGACTGTTTTAACAGAACCGGAATATCCATTGCGGATATTCCGGTTTTTTCTGATAACGGCCTTGATTTCTCCATAAATTTATTATATAATATGCTAAGTTGTCGTTGAAGAAAAGTGAATATGCCGGTGTGTTGGAATTGGCAGACGAGACAGACTCAAAATCTGTTGTCCGCAAGGGCGTGTGGGTTCGAGTCCCACCACCGGCACCATTATGAATGGCCCTTGAGTGGTCATAACGACAAAAACAGGCTGATGAATATCAGCCTGTCAGTCTGAAGACAAGGTATCAAAGGAATGGTACTTTGTCTTTTTTTAATGCTTTGGGGATGATAAAATATAGACAGGTGATGAGAAGTGCTGAATGAAAAAAGTAATGGGGGCCGAGAGCAGGTCGGCTTTTACTGTATGGAAGATTTGGTTCCGAAAGACCATATTCTGAGAAAAATAGAGAAAGCGATTGATTTCAGCTTTATCTATGATTTGGTGAAAGACAGGTACAGCGAAGACATGGGCCGTCCCAGTATTGATCCGGTGGTGCTGTTTAAAATTGTATTCATTCAATATCTGTTTGGAATCCGCAGCATGAGGCGGACGATCAAAGAAATTGAGGTAAATGCTTCGTATCGCTGGTTTCTGGGATATGACTGGAACGAGCCGATTCCGCATTTCAAGACATTTGGGAAAAACTATACGAGAAGGTTTGAAGGTACAGATATTTTTGCAAAAGAAAAACACGGGTTGAGATATACCTCTCTACGAGGTAAAGCCAAAGTAACGATGCAGGCTTTGCTTACTTTCGCCTGCATGAATCTCAAAAAGCTGGCGATCTGGAAGTTGAGGGACCCGAGGTTCCGACCAAAATCCGGCTTTTCAATTTTATTCTTACTTAAATTAATTCTCCATTCGAATATCTCTGCTAAAAGCGGCGCTTGGAACTTTGTCCCAAACGCCGCTTTGTCTACAATCTGACAGGCTGATGAATATCAGCCTGTTTTTGTTTGTGTGCGATGGTAATAATTTTTATCGATTATTAATTTGACATACAAGATAAAACACCAGTCACTTTCGTGGAAAATGGCTTGCTAAGTTATGCAGTAGTTAAATTTGACTAGACAGTCAGGAGATCAGTTGCCCATTTGTCAGCTTTGCTTAAACTTTCCTCAGAATTTTCCTTGGGTTCTAGAAAGGCCGTCTCACCGGTGAACTTATTTCCCGGGAGTGCTGCCTTTAACTTTGCAAAGCACTTTTCGGCTCCGTTTCCTCCGTGGCTGGCAAACAATGCTATCCGTTTGCCCTGAAGTTTATACTGACTGATAAAACTCTTTATTGGCGGCGTATAGGATCCTGCCCAGACTGGCGTCCCGATATAAATTGTTTCATACCGGTTCAAATCAATCCTGTCGTTTGTAAGCTTTGGCTTCTCGCCGAAAACTACGCTCTTTCCTCCCCAAAAGAACTTCGAAAATCCTTCCGTTGGGTATCTCTTGCTCGTTTTTAATTCAATAATATCTGCGTTTATTGTTTCAGTAATCTTTTCTGCAATGAGTTTTGTGTTGCCGTCAAATGAAAAATATATAACTAATGCGCCCATAACCATTCTCCTTAATTTTATTATACTTGTAATTACTGCTGTTACCGGAATATTCCAAAGCTGATTGCTTTCTTGGGGCATCCGTCGACGCATTCGAGACAGTTTATACATTCAACCGAATCCATGTTTCCTGATTTAACCATCTCAGCTATGCTCAGACCCATTGGACAGTTCCTACTGCATTTTCCACAGGAAACGCAGTCGTCGGGTTTTGCTTTCAGCCTGAATCTCGGGATGTGAAGAAGATCTGCAAGCTTTTCGCCGATAATCATGAATGGAGCCATCCAACAGAGACTGTGGCACATTCCGCGTTTACCGGTCAGAAGTGTGAACAGGTAGATTACAGTCATAACAATTGCATATATGATAATATACAGTATATCAATGTTCACAAGATACAGGAAGTCTCCTTTGAGCGGCCTGTTATGTATCCATAGAAATACAATAAATGAAAACCAAACTGCCCAAATAATATATTTAGAGAGGTTTTTTCCTTTACTGTTCCAACAGCGGTTGTTGGCACCGGAAATATAGTCCTGTACCGCGCCGCCGGGGCAAAACCAGCCGCAGAACAGACGGCTGCCAACGATTGAAAACAGTAGGAGCAGCCCAAAAATCATTGCGCTTCCATTCAACATACCATTTGCTGCCGACATAACGATTACCATGGGCGATAAAAAGAAAAAGGTAATAGGAAACATCAGTGCTGAAAAAACCAAGATACCTTTACGAACTCTTTGTCTCATTACAAATCATCTTCTTTCTTTGAAATTATTTTTTTGGCCTCGACAGCCCAATCTTTCATTGCGGAATAGATATAAACGCCACAGAGTGCTGTTAGTTGGCTGTAAGTGCAGTCCGTTCCCTGCTCTTTGAGTTGGTCGAAAAATTTGATATAACCGTTCAGGTCCTTGACCAGCTTTTCATTTCTTCTGACAAAGTCGTCCAGATGCCCGAGCAGTACTTCCGGTTCAGTGTTGTCGCCGAAGGAAACCTTAAGAAGTATTTCATATCTGAGTTTTTCAATCTCAGGTTCCTCGCGCAGCCAATCCGAAAGCTCTTTCCGACCGGCGTCGGTTATGCTGTATACGATCTGTCCGCGGCCGTTTTCGATCTCCGTATTGTCGGAACTGACGGCCAGACCCTCGGCTACCAGTTTCTTGAGAGTAGGGTATATTTGACCGTAACTCTCCTGCCAGAAATGGCTGTATTCCTGCTCAATCCATTTTTTAATTGTATAACCGGTTTGCGGCATACGCGCCAGCATCCCCAGTACTACATATTTTGATTTTCCTGTGTTTTCTTTCATACGGCATATCTCCGTCCCCTTAATATATCCGAATGATATAACATAAAGATATATATGTCAAGTCAATTGCAAAAATTTTGTTCCCATAGTGCGCAAAACCAGAAGTTATCAGACTATGATTGATCTGTGGAGTTAGCAAAAACAGTCGTAATATTCATTTGCCTGATGCCGAAGATGAACACTCGTCCCAAAAATTGGAGTTTCCCAAATGAAGAGAAGAATGCTCCAACTTTTTCGTAATGCTCCGGACTTGACCATGTCAAGCTCCCGACAGCGGCAACACAAAAAATCCATGTGTCAGAGCTTGAACCCGCAAATGGATTTTTTGCATTTGCTTTAGCAGGTTTTCCAAACATCTTGCCGTTTGAAAAACGAAAATCCGCGCACTACGCGCGTGAGATTAAAAGCTTGAGAAAAGAGCATCACCTTTCTGAAATAATGGCGAGCATTTAAGCCGCCAAAAACCAGAAGAAAGGTGATGCCCCATGGCAAACAGTTTAGCACCAACAAAATGGGTGCGCAGATATCATTTGTGTCCGCTCCGAAATATAGGAGAAAGATAATTTACAACCAGCTGAGGGCTGATATTCAGAAAGACATAAGGGACTTATGCAAATGGAAAGGAGTAGAAATAATAGAAGGTCGTATTTCCCTTATCGCTTGATCGATGCGTCTACGACCTCGAAGTGATATTGAATCGCCTGAACTGCGCCATCCGCGTCGTTGCGGCTCAAGGCCTCCACCAACTTTTCATGCGCCGTATATAGTCGCTCGGCCTGCTCCTTATCCTGCACAATGCTTCCATACATAATCCTGATGAAATCATTGATGGTTGACAGCATAGCCATAAAAAGCGCATAAATCAGCTTGTTCCCGGCAGCTTCACAGAGGAGCGTATGAAACCTTTGATCAAGCAGAGACCCTTTTTCGGCGTCCGGCTCTTCGCGCATCCTTCGCACCAGATCCGCGAGCTTTGCTGTTTGCCGGGGTAAAATGCGGCCTGCCGCCAGGCGCGCCGTCTCCGACTCCAAGCCCCTGCGAAGCTGACTCACCTGCAGATAGTTGGTTTCACCCATCAGCATCATAATTCCGAGTGTTTCACTCAGATTCTGCTCCAGGTCACACGATATAAAGTTCCCCCCGCCGTGCACGCTCGAGATAAAGCCCATCAGGCTCAGCGTTCGCATCGCCTCACGAACAGAGTTTCGGCTTACCCCAAGCAGCTCCGCAAGATCTCGCTCCGACGGCAGACGTTCGCCCCGTTTCAGGTTTCCGCGCCAGATTTCGTCCTTAACATAGTTGATTACCCGTTCATATGCTTTTTCATTTTTTTCCGATTTTATATCCATAGAAGCCTCTCTTTGCAGCGGTACTGTAAATCCGTGATTTTTTCAAAACCAGGTTTTGCGGGTCCCGCCCGAAAAACCGCTGGATTTTATCATTCCATATAACTGCGTATGATAGAATTAATTGTAGCACTATATTGTAACATTTCTTCGCTTTTTTCTCAAGACCACTTCTGTTTTCAGCCAAGATCAGACAGGCCGCCGGCTGAATTCAGCCGGCGGCCTGTCTGATTTTAGTTGGAAAATGGGACGAGCCGATTTATTTGACGCCCATCCATCCCGAAACAACCATCCGCTGCACTTCGCTGGTTCCTTCGTAGATTTCGGTGATTTTGGCGTCGCGCATCATGCGCTCAAACGGATATTCGCGGGTGTATCCATACCCGCCGACCAGTTGCAGGCAGCGACGGGTTACGTCGCTGGCGGTGTCGGCGGCGAACAGCTTTGCCATTGCTGCGAGATGGGAATATCGGTCGCCGTCCTGCTTGGCCTGAGCCGCGCGGTATGTCAGCAGGCGGGCCGCGTCGACATGCGTCTGCATATTGGCCATCTCAAACTGCGTGTTCTGGAACTGACTGATGCGCTTTCCAAACTGTATCCGCTGGTTAAGGTAGGGAATCGTCTGGTCAATACAACCCTGTGCGATGCCGACCGCCTGCGCGGCGATGCCGATGCGGCCGCCGTCCAGCGTCATCATCGCGATCTTAAAGCCCTTTCCGAGCTCGCCCAGCAGGTTCTCTTTCGGTATTTTGCAGTCCTCAAAAATCAGCTCGCATGTGGCAGAGCCGCGAATCCCCATTTTCTTTTCATGGGAACCGATGCGAAAACCGGGCGTGTCCTTTTCGACAAGAAACGCGGAAATACCCTTTGTGCCCAGGCTTTTATCCGTCATTGCAAAGACCACGTACACGGACGCAAACCCGGCATTGGTGATGAAAATTTTGGATCCGTTGAGAAGCCAGCAGTCGCCTTTATCCTCCGCAACCGTGCGCTGCATGGCCGAATCGGTCCCGGCGCCGGGTTCGGTCAGGGCGAAAGCCCCCAGCTTTTCTCCGGAGCATAAATCCGGCAGGTACTTTTTCTTCTGCTCCTCCGTGCCAAAGGCAAAGATCGGCCAGGTGCACAGGGAGGAGTGCGCGGAAAACATGGTCCCGGTGGCCGCGCAGTGCTTTGAAATCTCCTCCACCGCCGCAATATAGGTCAGGTAGCTTATGCCGGCTCCGCCCACCTCTTCCGGGTAGGCCATGCCCATCATGCCCATTTCGGCCAGCTGATGCCAGGTTTCCTCGGGAAAACGCTCCTGATCGTCAATCTCCGCGGCCATCGGCGCGACGGTCTTGACGCAGAAATCATGAAGCATATCCAGAATATCCTGCTCTTCATCGGTAAATTTGAAATTCATAACGGAAGACTCCTTTTCTATAAGATCAGATTACCTCAGGCTTTCGCCTTTTTGATTTCATCTGTCAGCAAGGGTACAATTTCAAAAAGATTGCCCACAAAGCCGTAGTCCGCAATACCGAAAATCGGGGCGTCAAAGTCCTTGTTGATCGCCACGATCACGTCGGACGAGCTCATGCCGGCCAAATGCTGGATCGCGCCCGAAATGCCGCAGGCGATGTACAGCTTCGGGCCGACGGTTTTGCCGGTCTGTCCCACCTGATGGGAATGGGAAATCCATCCCTCGTCCACCGCCGCGCGGGACGCGCCGACAGTGCCTCCCAGTACATCCGCCAGCTCGCGAATCACCCGGAACCCCTCCGTTCCGCCGACCCCGCGGCCGCCGGATACGATGATGTCGGCGCCTTCCAGGTCGACAATTTCGGCTGAAGCTTCGCGGATGGTCTCCAGCAAGGTGGTACGGATTTGGTCCGCGGGGACATGGAAATCCTCACGGATAATTTCCGCTCTGTTCTCGCATGTGTCAGGTTTCTTAAAGACTCCCGGCCGCACCGTCCCGAGCTGCGGGCGGTGGTCCGGGCAAAGGATCACCGCCATCAGGTTACCGCCGAACGCAGGGCGGGTCCAGGCGATGTTGCCGCTGGCCTCGTCAATGTCCAGCGCGGTGCAGTCCGCGGTAAGGCCGGTGCCAAGGCGGCAGGACAGGCGCGGCCCGAGGTCGCGGCCGTTCGGGGTCGCACCGATCAGCATGCTAGTGGGCGCGTATTTTTTGAGCAAATGTGCCAGCGCGGCGGTATAGGCGTCCGTCGTGTACCGCCGGAATTCCTCGCCGTCGACCACGATTACCTGATCCGCTCCGTGCGCGCCCGCTTCCTTCACGGCTGCGTCCGTGCGGCAGCCGATCACAACGGATACCAGCTTGCCGCCCTGTTTGTCGGCCAAACGGCGGCCGGGGTTCAGCAGTTCAATCCCAACATTTTTTGCGGTGCCGTCCTCGTTCGTCTCCAGCAATACCCACAGGTCCTTGGTTTTGGTTTCCATTTCCGATGCCTCTCTTTCAAATCACGTGCGCCTTGCTCAGAAGATCAAACAGCTTGTGAGCGGACGCTTCGACGGTTTCCTCTTTGACCACGACGCCGGCTTCTTTGCGCGGCGGCACATACGTGCGCTTCACCTTTGTGGGCGAGCCCTTCAGCCCGGCGTGCGCCGGGTCGATGCCTGTGAGCTCCGCCGCGGTAAGCTGAGCGATTTGCGCTTTGCGCGCCGCAATTTTGCGTTTGATGGTGGGAAAACGCGGATCAAAAGAAGGCTTTGTGAATGTAATAAGACAAGGCGTCTTCACGCCGATGACTTCCTTGCCGTCCTCCGCCTCGCGGTACACATGAAGGCCGTCGGCTTCCGACTTCACTTCCAGGGCGCAGGTTACCTGAGGATAACCAAGATGCTCCGCCAGCTCCGGGCCAACCTGAGCGGTGTCTCCGTCGATCGCCTGCTTGCCGCAGAAGATTGCGTCGAATTTTTCATTTTCAAGCTCTTCCACTTTGCCGATTGCCTTGCTGAGAATATAGCTTGTAGCCAGCGTGTCGGAACCGCCGAACGCGCGGTCCGTCACCAGGTATGCCTTGTCGGCCGCAATGGCCAGACATTCGCACAGCGCGGTCTCCGCCTGCTGCGGGCCCATGGAAAGAACCACGATCTTTGTGTCGGGCGCGTTGTCTTTGATGCGGGCGGCCGCTTCCAGCGCGTAGCCGTCGAACGGATTGACAATACTCGGGACACCGTCCCGAATCAGTGTGTTGGTGTCCGGATCGATCTTGATTTCATTTGTGTCCGGCACCTGTTTGACACATACCAGAATATTCATTTTATTCCTCCTATAAAAGTCCCTTGTCTCACAGTTTCATGCAGACCTTGCCGGGGTTCAGAATCAGCTTTGGATCAAAGACTTTTTTGATTCCAAGCATCAGGCCCATGTTGACCGAACCCGCCGCTTCCTCCAGATAATGGACCTTGCCGAGACCAATCCCGTGTTCGCCGGAAATCTGGCCGCCGAATTCCATGGTTTTCCGATAAATGGAGTCCAGAAACTCTCTGACCTGCTTTTTAAACTCTTCCCGATCCATATCGGTGGAACATTCGTAGATATGTAAATTGCCGTCGCCTGCATGCCCGAAGTACTTTACCTCAAAATCGTATTTCTTTTTCGCCTCGTCGACAAACTCGACATAAGGAGCAATCTTGTTTACCGGCACCACCACGTCGCACTCGTCGAGCAATTTTGTCTGCTCCTCAATGCCTTCAAGGAAAGACGAGCGAGCCGCCCAGATGTCTTTCAGCTTCGGCGGGGTGTCGGCCACCAGAACATCCAGCGCGCCTTCTTCCAGCAGCATCTCGGAGGCGCTCTCCACAATCGGGTCCAGTTCCTCCATGGAATTCCCGTCGAAAGTAATCAGCAGGTAAGCGCCGATGTCCGTGCCTTCTATTTTGCGCGGAAAAACCTGCTTGCCAAGGTACTGCTCGGAGGAAACCAGAATTTCCTTCTCAAAGAATTCCAGCGCCTGAGGCTGATAGTGCTTCATAAAAAACTTCGGCACAACGGAGATGCAGGCAGCCAGATCCTCAAACGGGGCCATCAGGCTCACCGTAGCCTGCGGAGCGGGGATCAGCTTCAGCGTCAACTCCGTAATGATTCCCAGCGTGCCCTCGGAACCGATCATCAGGTTAATCAGGCTGTAACCGGAGCTCGTCTTGGAGACCGTGCCGCCGAAGTGGGTGATTTCGCCGTTCGGCAGTACAACGGTCATGGTACGAACATAGTCGCGGGTGCAGCCGTATTTTACCGCGCGCATCCCGCCGGCATTTGTGGCAACGTTGCCGCCCAGTGTTGCCATCTTCTCGCCCGGGTCCGGCGGATACATGCAGCCGTGCTTCAGGGCGTCCTCGGCAAGCTGCTGCAGCAAAACGCCGGGTTGGACGGTGACCGCGAAGTTTTCCAGATCGTAAGATAAAATCTTGTTCATGCGCATGGTGCAGATCACAACGCCGCCGCAAATCGGGGTGCACCCGCCCACCAGACCGGTGCCCGCGCCGCGGGTTGTGACGGGAATATCGTGTTCATAGCAGATTTTCATGATCGCGGAGACTTCCTCGGTGCTTTGCGCATCGATAGAAACTTCCGGCATCCGGACCCCGTAAATCGGCATTTCGTCCTTGGAGTAATCGGGGTTGACGTCCGCGCCGGTCACGACACGGCCCGGAGCGGCCTTTTCCAGTTCGGCAATAATCTCCGGAGTTACCTGATGATAGTTTGGCATGGTAAATCCTCCCTCTAAAAATATATTGATGTCTGCTGGTAAGAGCAACTCGGCTTTATTCCCTCACCATGACGGAAATACCGTTCGGAATTACGACCAGATGAGCGGTGGCGCCTTTCAGCCGCCTGGCTTCCCGCAGCGCGGTATCCACATCCGGCGCCCAGGCCATCTTCATTTCCTCAATGGTCTTTTTCTGCTCCGGATTTGTGACGTAGATGACGTGATGTTTGCAAAGCACACGGCAAAGGATTTGAAATTCCCACTGGTCCGGCTTTGTCCGGTCCTGCGGGGTCGTGAGAATCTGTTCCATGAGTTTTTGCGGGGAAACGCAGTCTTTCAGCGCGTGATAAAAGCTTTCGCCCCCGTGGCCGTCGCCGCAGGCGCTGACCATAATCAGCACGGCACCCGGAGCAGCCGCGGCTTCCGCTGCGGTCAGGCCCTTCACGCTTTGGTAGATATTCTGGTCCAAAGGATAGCCGCCGTTGCTGGAAATGACAATGTCGCCGCGCTGCTCCGGCTTTACCTGACAGTATTTCAGAAGCAAATCGCAGCCCCGGCGGTGCGCCGTAATAAAGTTCCCTGCGAAGGCTGCCACAACGCGCTTGTTTTCGTCAATGATCACGTTTACGATGTAGGCCAGATTGGCCATTTTCCCCGCGGCGAGCATATCCTTGTGCAACGGGTTGCCGTCCAGCACGCCGGTGCGTGCGCAAGGGGATGCGATAAACTTTGAGCAATGGTTTCCAAGCACAGTCACCTGATCACAGACGCCGGGAAGCACACTCTTCCGTCCGCCGGAGAAGCCCGCGAAAAAATGCGGCTCAATAAATCCCTCAGCAACCAGCAAATCCGTTTCCACTGCCGCTTTGTCGACCACGCAAGCCGCACCGGAGGGCAGCACGCCGATCTGCACATTGGCGGAAGCATCCCGGCTGTCGTGGATTACAATCTTTTCTTTTTCGACAATTTCCGAGCCCAGTTTTGCCACGAGTTCTTCCTTGCTGCTTGGGCGGTGGTAACCGGTCGCTACCAGAAGAGTCACGTCGATCTCCGGATTCCCCTCGCGCAGTTCTTTTAGCATCGCGGGGACAATGTGCTTGCTCGGAACCGGGCGCGTGTGGTCGCTGAGGATGACGGTGCAGGTCTTTTTGCCTGCCGCGAGCTCCCGAAGGCGGGGCGAGTCAATCGGATGGTCCATTGCGGCACGCACAAGACCGTCCTCCGAATCGACCGCTTTCAGTTCCGCTACACTGGATTCCAGAATTTCCGCATGGCTCAGATCTTCGGTCAGCCGCATTCCGGACTTTCCATAAGGAATGATTCTTGACATCGGGCACCTCCGATTTTTTCGCCTGCTTTCCAAATGAAACAAATTCAGAAGCAAGGGAAATAAAGTAAATTGGTCGCTCCAGTCGTTTCGCTTACCATCCTACCACATTTCCACATAAATACAATCCCCCAAAGTGCAGTTCTATTTTTCAAACAAATAAGGCACTGCATTTTAGTAATATATTACAAAATGATCTAATATAAATAAATATATCTAGACTTTATGCTTAGGACGATCTATAATATGCGTAAAACAAGCGCTCTTCCCCAAAGATTTTTCGAGTCGCACTTTTTAGGTCAGTTGGCTTATTTGCATTAAACTGGTAGAACCAAACATACGCAAATTGCGGCTTGGAGCCGCTGAAATAAAAAGGGGAGGTCCTGATATATCATGCTTCAATCTTTTCTTGCGCTGGTGCCGATCATCTGGCTGATCTTTGCTCTTACATACCTGAAAATGCCCGGCCACAAAGCGTGCATCAGTGCATTGGCTGTCGCCGCCATTCTGGCGCTTACGCTTTGGCACATGCCGGCGGCGGATTGCGCCACGTCCGCTCTGGAAGGCTTCGCCACCGCGCTGTGGCCTATTATCCTGGTCATTATCGCGGCCATCTTTACCTATAACCTTTCCCTCAAGACCGGCGCGATGGACATCATTAAGCGAATGCTTACCGGTGTTTCCTCCGATAAGCGTATCCTGATCCTGCTTGTGGGGTGGTGCTTCGGCGGATTTCTGGAAGGCATGGCCGGCTTCGGCACGGCAATTGCCATACCTGCCGGAATGCTGGCCGGTATGGGAATGGATCCGATTATAGCCTGCGTGGTCTGCATGATTGCCAACGCTTTTCCAACCGCATTCGGTTCGGTCGGTATTCCCACCGTGACCCTTCAGGCTGTGACCGGTCTGGATATGCTGCCGTTGGCTTTCACGACGGTGTTCCAGATGGTGCCGTTTATGATTCTGGTGCCGTTCCTGATGGTGATTGCGGGCGGGGGTGGTATCAAAGCGCTCAAAGGAGTCGTTGGCATCACGCTGATGTCCGGCCTTTCCTTTGTCCTTCCGGAATTGATTGTTTCAAGGTTTCTCGGGCCTGAACTGACCGTCATTGTCGGCTGTGTCGTTTCGCTGTTCTGCACTTTTTTGATGGCCAGAGCACGGAAAAACAAACCGGTTCCAGCCGAATACGACATGAGCGCGGGTATTTCAGAAGAATCGTCTCAGCAGGAAGGACGCCCGATGTCGCTTGTGGTTGCCAGTCTGCCGTTTATCCTGATCTTTGTCTTTCTCCTTTTAACTTCAAAGCTGGTTCCGCCGGTGAACAGTTTCCTTTCGATTTTCAAATCTACCGTAAGGATTAATACGGCTCCCAACGCCGGTTCGATCTCCTTCAGCTGGATCAATACCCCCGGCATCATCATTTTCCTCGCGGCCATCATCGGCAGCCTTGTGCAGAAGGCCGGCGGCAAGATGATGTGGCAGGCGTTGACCGGCACCGTAAAGCAAATGTCCAAAACGATCGTTACCATCATGTCGGTGCTCGCCGTTGCGAAGATTATGACGTACTCCGGCATGATTTCAGATATGGCTCATCTTTTTGTCACTCTGACCGGCCGAAACTATCCGTTCGTGGCACCGATCATCGCCGCGGTCGGCGCGTTTGTCACCGGAAGCGGAACCAATACAGAGGTCCTGCTGGGCACCCTGCAGACGGCTGCCGCTCAGCAAATCGACGTATCACGCTATTGGCTGGCGGCGGCAAACTCACTGGGCGCTGGGATCGGCAAGATTATGTCGCCCCAGTGTATCGCAACAGCGGTTGCCGCGGTCGGGCTTGTCGGACAGGACAGCAAAGTGCTGCGGGCGGTTTTGAAGTGGGCATTGATTCTGCTTGTGCTTGCCTGCGCCGTAATTGGTTTGGGTGTTTCGCTGACACCCGCCTGAATCCATTTTGATTATCCTTTCCAGTTGTGATTCGTTCTGACCCGCGATTCGATTTTTCTCACCTTTATGAAGATTAAACCTCTTAAACGAGATATTGTCTCGATGCAAACGATATGACAGGACCGGGAAGCTGTGCGTTCGCGCCAGCTTCCCGGTCCTGTTTTCGTTGTTTCCCATGGAGTGTTTGCGAAGTGCGTGCAAAATATTACCGGTACCTGTAAAAAAAGTCTTGACATGTTCTACAGGTACCAGTATAATGTATTCGTACGGTACCTGTAGAACAGGTGCCTGCAAAAAAACGCAAGGAGGAATTCTCGATGAACGAGGCGAATACAGAATTGTATGAAAAACTGGAAAGACTGATGAGATTGCTGCACAAGCACCATCTGCGCGCATATGCGGAAAGAGGCCCCATGGCCGACCCCACGCGTGGGCAGGGCAGGCTGATCGCGATTTTGAAAATGCAGGACGGCATCTCTACCAAGGATTTGTCGTATCTGCTGGGTATCC
The DNA here is from genome assembly GCF_046707225.1 of Caproicibacter sp. NCBI lineage: Bacteria > Bacillati > Bacillota > Clostridia > Eubacteriales > Acutalibacteraceae > Caproicibacter > Caproicibacter sp. The sequence goes on from NZ_JBJKOP010000032.1 coordinate 217,611, forward strand.
GCATTTCTTCTCTCAATGAATTGCTGTCCAAGATGGAAAAGGCCGACTACATTACGCGCGAGCCATCTGAAACCGATAAGCGCGTGATGCTTGTCAAACTGACTGAAAAGGGAAAAAACGAACAGCAGCAGGAATGGAATCCCGACGCAATTTTCGATTGCCTCTCGGAAGATGAGCAGAAGGCGTTCGGAGCTTATCTGGACCGGGTCATCAATTCGGTCGAAGCCAATCTGGGAGAAAAAATGGATGAAGACGAGCGTGAGTGGTGGATGCGCGAAGCACGGGAACGCATGGGGGATGAAAGGTTTGAACGATTTGCCGCCATGCGGCAAGCCGGCTTCATGATGCGGGGACTTGATCCGCACGGCGGTTTTGATGACTTCCACGGAGGTCGGGACGGCCGCTTCAAGAGGCGCAAATAAGAGGTATTTATGAAAAATAAAAGTTTCCCAACACTCGCCGCCTGCGTTGGAGCGTCTAATAAAAGGAGGATTCCTCCGTGCTGAAACTCGTAAAATATTTGAAGCCCTATGTTGCCCTGATTCTCATCGCGGTCATGCTGCTCGGCATTCAGGTGGTCTGTGATCTTTCCCTGCCGAATTACATGTCCGATATCGTCAATCAGGGAATCCAGCAGGGCGGAATCGTCAACGCGGTCCCGCAGGCAATCCGCCAAAGTGAAATGGACAAGCTTACTCTGTTCTTAAACGACGACGAGAAAAAAGAAGTGCTTGACGACTATACACTGCTCGACCGATCCGAGCTTTCCGAGGACGTGTACGCCAAGGACATCAGTCAGTTTCCCGCCCTTGCCAAAGAACCTGTCTATCAACTGAAAACCATCGGCAATGCCGAAAATGGTAAAATCAATTCAATTATTGGCAGGGCTTTCGTGGCGGCATCGTTCGTCGACAAGCTTGCGGCGCGGGCTGAAAGCGGGCCGGTAAGCCTGGGCGGCACGACAATCCCAAAGGGGACGGATCTGTACGGTATGCTTCAAAAACTGCCCGATTCACAGCTTGAACCGATGCGGACGCAGATCGATCGGAAAATCAACGCCATGACAGACTCCGTGATCACCCAGTCGGCCGTTTTATCGGTAAAGTTGGAATATCAGGCGATCGGTATGGACACGGACAAAATCCAAAGCGGAACCATTACCCGAACCGGCTTGTGGATGCTCTTGTTCGCCCTGCTTTCCGCGGCCTGCACCGTTCTGGTGGAGTTGATCGGCGCGAGGGTTTCGGCCGGCTTTTCGATGGATCTCCGCAGAAAGGTCTTTACCAAGGTCGAGAACTTCTCCAGCCGAGAATTCGACCGGTTCTCCACCTCATCCCTGATTACCCGCACCACCAACGACGTCACGCAGATCCAGACGGTGGTTTTCATGGTCATCCGGATGATGATCTATGCGCCGCTGATCGGCGTGGGGGGCGCTGTCATGGCGCTGCAAAAGAGCACCTCCATGTCCTGGATGATCGCAGTCGCGGTGATTATTCTCGTCGGCATAATCCTCACGCTGTTTTCTTTCTGCCTGCCAAAGTTTGAACTCGTGCAGAAGCTCACCGACAAGCTGAACCTTGTGACAAGGGAAAGTCTTTCGGGCATGCTGGTCATCCGCGCGTTCAATACGCAGAAGTTTGAGGAAAAGCGCTTCGACGGCGTCAATTCCGACATTACAAAAACCAATCTGTTTGTCAACCGGGCGATGGCATCTTTAATGCCCGCCCTTACCCTGATCATGAACGGAATGTCCCTGCTGATTGTCTGGGTGGGCGGGCACCAGATCGCCCAATCCGGTATGCAGGTCGGCGACATGATGGCGTTTATGCAGTACGCCATGCAGATTTTTTCGGCTTTCATCATGATCTCAGTGCTGTTTATCATGCTTCCGAGAGCTTCCGTCTCGGCACGGCGCATTGCCGAGGTGATCGACACCGACCTTTCCGTCAAAGACCCGAAGCAGCCTGAAGCGTTCACCGCGTTTCAAAAAGGAACGGTCGAATTCAAAAATGTTCATTTCCGGTATCACGGAGCGGAACGGGATGCTTTGAGCGACATCAGCTTCACTGCCTTGCCCGGACAGACGACCGCGATCATCGGGTCCGCGGGTTCGGGCAAAACCACCCTTGTCAACCTGGTTCCGCGTTTTTACGATGTGACGGAGGGAGAAGTCCTGGTGGACGGAATCGACGTGCGCAAAGTTTCGCAGCATGCGCTGCGCGAACGGATCGGGTATGTTCCACAGAAGTCGTCCCTCTTTCAGGGAACGATCGAAAGCAATCTGAAATACGCGGATGAGCACGCGTCGGAGGATACTCTTCAAAAAGCCGCTGACATCTCGCAGTCCATGGAGTTTATCGCATCGAAGTCCGAAGGTTTCGAAACGGGAATTGCCCAGGGCGGCAAAAATGTTTCGGGCGGACAGAGGCAGCGGCTCTCGATCGCCCGCGCTCTTGTGAAAAATCCGGAGATCCTGATCTTCGACGACAGCTTTTCCGCGCTCGACTTCAAGACGGACTCCCTGGTGCGCAAGGCGCTGAATTCCGAAACCGGAGACAGAACCGTGATTCTGATTGCCCAGCGAATTTCTTCGATTATGGGAGCAGACCAGATCATCGTACTGGAAGAAGGCCGGATTGCCGGGATAGGCCGGCACGACGAGCTGATGGAGACCTGTGAAACATACCGGGAGATTGCGCTTTCCCAGCTCTCAAAGGAGGAACTCGCATGAGTGAACAAAAGAGCCGCAAAGAATCAAATTCGACGCCTTCCCGCGGACCGGGCGGTTTCGGCGGGCACGGCGGACATGGCATGATGATGCCCGGGGAGAAAGCGTCGAATTTCAAGGGGACGATCAGCCGGCTGATTAAGTATCTTGGGGCCTATAAGCTCCCCATCCTCATTTGCTTTGTCTTTTCCGCCGCAAGCGCCGTCTTTTCCATTGTAGGGCCAAAGATTTTAGGTCAGGCGACCACCACGCTGTTTGAGGGCGCGATGGGAAAAATTGCGGGCAGCGGCGTGGGAATCGACTTTTCCGCCATCGCGCGGATTCTGATCACACTGGCGCTGCTTTACGTACTGAGCGCATTGGCCGGATACATTCAAAGCTGGATCATGGCGGGGGTTTCCGTTAAAATCTCCTACCGGTTTCGCAAGGATATCTCGGAAAAGATCAACCGTCTGCCGCTCAGCTATTTCGACGGAGTCAGCCAGGGCGAGGTGCTCTCACGGGTCACAAACGATGTGGATACGGTCAACCAGACCCTGAACCAGAATATTTCCCAGATGATCTCCTCCGTCACAACGCTGGTCGGCGTGCTGGTGATGATGCTGACCATCAGCTGGCTGATGACGCTCGTAACGCTGCTGATCATTCCGCTGTCATTGATTCTTGTGACGGCTGTGGCAAAATTTTCGCAGAAATACTTCGCTCAGCAGCAGAATTACCTTGGCCATGTCAACGGGCACATTGAGGAAATGTACGGCGGACATCTGGTGATGAAAGCTTTCAACGGGGAGGAGAAAAGCGTTGAGAAATTCGATAAACTGAACAGGGTGCTCTATGACTCGGCGTGGAAGTCCCAGTTTTTGTCCGGACTGATGATGCCCGCCATGAACTTTATCGGCAACCTTGGTTTCGTCGCGATGTGCATCCTCGGCGGTTGGCTGGCTGTGAAAAAGGCCATTACGGTCGGAGATATTCAGGCGTTTGTCCAGTATGTCAAATCATTCACCCAGCCGCTGGCACAGGTGGCGGGTATTTCCAACACGATTCAGCAAACCGCCGCCGCAGCCGAACGGGTCTTCGAATTCCTGGATGAAAAAGAGGAAAGCCCCGATGCCGGACATGCGGACATTGCGCAGCCTCCGGCAGATCAGGTGGAATTTAAGAATGTGCGTTTCGGCTATTCCCCAGACAAAATCATCATCAATGATTTTTCGGCGTCGGTGAAGCCGGGCCAGAAGGTCGCCATTGTCGGCCCGACGGGCGCAGGGAAAACCACCATCGTGAAACTGCTGATGCGGTTTTATGAGCTGAACGGCGGTTCCATCCGAATCGACGGTCATGACAGCCGGGATTTCACCCGGGAAGAACTGCGCTCAAAATTCGGCATGGTGCTGCAGGACACCTGGCTTTACAACGGCACAATCCTGGAAAACATCCGTTACGGGCGGCTCGACGCCACCGATGAGGAAGTGATGGAAGCGGCAAAGGCCGCGCACTGTGACAACTTCATCCGAGCGCTGCCGGACGGATACAATATGATCCTTGACGAAGAAGCCTCCAACATTTCGCAAGGGCAGAAGCAGCTGCTGACCATCGCCCGGGCAATCCTCGCCGACCCGAAAATATTGATTCTCGACGAAGCGACAAGCTCGGTCGATACGCGCACCGAGGTGCTGATTCAAAAAGCCATGGACCGTCTGATGAAAGGACGCACGAGTTTTGTCATAGCCCACCGTCTTTCCACCATCCGCGATGCGGACCTGATTCTTGTGATGAACGACGGGGACATTGTGGAGCAGGGCAGGCATGAGGAACTGCTCAAGCAGGGCGGCTTCTACGCAAACCTGTACAACTCCCAGTTTGAAATGGCGCAGGCCGGGTAACTGAAATGGCTGCCCGGAGCGCAAAAGGCCGGTTCCCGCTTCTGCGGAACCGGCCTTTTGCAGTCGGCGGCGGCGCCCCCAATCCCTTGACTTCACAATAAATTGCGCGGCTGCGCGTCCAAAATTTACTCATTTTTACGTGTCGTTTCAATGGTCCCCAATTTCCTGACGGAAGAAATCTACGTTAGGCAAGGCTGCCCGTGTCGGAATCCGCAGGATGACGGTGGTTCCTTCGTTCACGGTGCTTGTAAAAGACAGGCCGAATTCTCTCCCGAAGTAGAGCTGTATCCGGCGCTGGATGTTTTGCAGGCCGTAACCGCTGCTTTCGGTAGTCAGAATATTCTGAAGTTTGGCTGGTGAAATTCCGCAGCCGTTGTCTTCCACGACAAACCGTATTTTTCCGTCTTCCAGCTCCGCGGAGATTTTGAGCAGTCCCCGGCCGGGGACAACACGATGGTCTATCCCATGAACAATGGAATTTTCAACCAGCGGCTGCAAAATCAGGTTGGGCATTTTATAACCGCGGACGGCAGGGTCGAATCTTTCCTCGAATTGGAAGGAATGGCTGTGCATCATTTCCTGAATTTTAATATAGGAAACCGTGTTTTCCCACTCGTCCTCTACGGATATTTCCGGATTGCCCCGGTTTAGCGTCGTACGGTAGAATGTGGAAAGCAGCTGCGCCATTTCACTGATTTCATCCTGACCTGACAAAATGGCCTTGCTGTTGATGAGGGAGAGGCTGTTATAAAAGAAATGGGGGTTTATCTGCGCCTGAAGGGCTTTTATTTCATATTCCTGCTTTTCGGTTTTCGCTTTGTAAACCTCGTTTACCAGTTGCTGAAGTTTTTCTACCATCGTATGGAATTGCCTCGACAGCACGCCGATTTCATCCTGCCCGAATTCGCTTGGAGGCAGGTCGATAAAAAGACCGTTCCGTTCGATGGACTGCATATTGCGCGTCAGGGTTTCCAAAGGGCGGACAATCACGAACGAAAGAAAATGAGTAAGCAGATGAAGCATGACGGTGCAGCCTATGACAACCAGCAGAACGGTCAGCAAAATCGGCCATGTATTGTCTCTGACCGTATTCAACGGGCGGACGATGTATAAGCTCCATCCTTCCTTGGGCAAATTCTGCCGGATTCCGATATAATTTTGCCGCAGACCGTCTCCTTTTAAGCGGGCCGCGATTTGGCCGTCGGGGATTATCAGGTCTTTTCTGCCGAAGTCCTGATACGCGTAGAGAACCGTGTTGCCGTCCAGCAGAAACACTCCGAAATTATGGGTGAACAGCGTGTCCAGCTGTGAGTAAACCTTGTTGTAATCCAGCTTGATCGAAAGATAGTTTTTGCGTTTTTGATGGGCCGAATAAATCGGACAGAAAAGATATGCCGCCTGATTCTCCCTGGAAATATAAAAAGTTGGTTTTGTCGCGTGCGCAGCGGTTGAGTACCATGGCATTTTTTTTGCTTCATTGATTGTCTGAACGGCGTCTCCGTGCGGGTTTAGGTTCGAAGAAGTATAGAGCGTTTCGGAAAGGACATCCCCGTTCAGCAATGGAATGGTTGCAAACAGCGGGTCCACAATGTCGCGGTAAGTAAGATACATCTCATAATTATTTGAATAGGTGCGGCTTACAGCCTGACCGATGCTGTCGTTCCATGCGATATTGGAAATCATATTCCGGTATGTGTCAAACCTGTTTTGCAAAACCAGGGCGGCTTGTTCCACTGTCTCCGATTCGGCTTGCTTTTCCCGGTTTATTAAAAGAGTCTGGATCTGCCCGTAACAGAATATGCCCAGAGCAAGAACAGGGAATAGACCGGCGCCGATGCACACCAAAGACACTTTTTGACGGAAATTAATGTTTCGGTACCATCTTAAAATTGATTTTCGCATAGGCGCTGCTCCTAATGCGATGTCCGGAAGGATTCCGGAGTCTGACCGAAGGTTTCTCGGAAGCTTCTGCAAAAATAGGAGAAATTGGAATACCCCACGTCTCTGCAAATATCCTGAATTTTCTGGTTCGTATTTAACACGCGCTCTTTTGCCTGTTCCATTCGCAAGGTTTTGACGTACTTGTTGATTCCGCAGCCGGTCTTTCGGATGAACAGGTCACTCAGATATCGGGGTGAAAGGTAGACCTGTTCGGCCAGCCGGGTCAGGTTCAGCTCCTCTCCGTAATGGTTTTGGATATACTGCTTGACAATGCAGATCACATGCTCGGCGGAATCCTGTTCGACTTCAAGGTTCTGCAGAACCCTGGCAAGCGTATCCGAGATAAGGACCCTGATCTCGTCATAATACTGGCATCGATAAATCTTCTCAACCATCCCCTGCAGCTCGTCTTTCCCGGCGGACGAAGCCTTGCATAGGGTTTGTGCGAGTCTGGAGAAAATATAGCACACACTGATATGGGACTGCTTCTGTTTTTGCTGATATTTCTCCAAAAGCAGGTTTACGCTTTTTTGCAGGCTGTATCCGTCCCTGCATTCGATGGCGTCCGCAGCGGCTTGGAGAAGGGCGTCGTCATCCTCAAGGTTTTCCCGATCGTTCGGGCTTTCGTCCGGGATGGGGTAGATATAGCGGTTCATAAAAAAGAAACGGTCGTCCAGCGCCTGCTCCGCCTTTGAGAACGCGGCCGCAATGGAATCGGCGCCGGAAAACGGGCTGCTGACGGAAAGGTAACAGCTCTTTGCAAAAACGGATGAGAACCGCTCCTGCAGTGATTGGGCTATGTAAACGACAGACCGATGGAGGGTTTCTTCCTTCTGTAGGAAGATCACGCTTTGGTTTGGATTCAGGTTCAAAAAGTGAAAAGGCTGTTCCCCGAACACCTCGCCGGCTGTCTTTTCAAATTGATTCTGCGGGAACCAGCCGAAAACCGGGTCGTCAAACTGCAGCAGAAACAGCCTATTGTACTTCTCCAGAAAATCGAGGTCTTCTTTTCCGTATTTCCTGTAAAGCAGCTCGGCCCTGGTTCCGTACAACAGGCCGGAAAGGATATAGTTTTGCAGGTAAACGGAGGCAAGGCGCTCCTGCCTGACGGTACGGGCCTGAGCGTCCAGCCTTTGAATTGTTTTCATCATAATTTTTTTCAGTTCTTCCGGATGAATGGGCTTAAGAATGTAGTCGACGGCGCCCAGCGAGAGCGCTTTTTTGACATAGGGAAAGTCGTTGTAGCCGCTGAAAAATATGATTTGAAGATCGGGATACATTTCCTGCGCGCGTGACGCGAGGTCCGTCCCCGGCAGAAAGGGCATGCGAACATCCGTAAAGAGAATGTCCGCCTTCTTTTTCCGGAGCATTTCAAGAGCCTCGCGTCCGTTTTCCGCTTCATCTATCGACAACTGGAAATGAAATTTTTCGAGTAAAAAAGCTATTGTTTTTCGTTCATCCTTTTCGTCGTCCGTAATCAAAATCCGGTACATGAAAAAGACTCCTTTCCCTTAAAATTTATCACAAGTGTTACGGAATGTATAGTATATAGACAAAAAAAACGTTCAAAATAAGAAAAATCAGGAGAATAGTACAAAAAACCGGATTCTTTATCATTTACAGTACGAGCTCTGTGAGAATATACTGAAAGCGTTGTAACCGCCCCACCGCCGCAGGAAAGACGTGGGGAACTTACGAAATTTTTAGAGGAGGTTTTGGTTCATGAAAAGAATCCAGCATGCAAAACGCGCCGTTGCGCTTGTATTGTCAGCGGCTTTACTGGTCGGCGCTTCCGCGTGCGCAAAGACCAATACGCAGAACCAGAGTACCGCGCCGGCGGCGGTTTCCAAATCGACGGATCCGCTGGCGAAGTACTCCCAGCCGGTCGTGATCAACACAGGGCGCCAGACGGCGACAAACCCGCGCTTTCCCAAGGGGGATACCTACGAAAACAATGCGTACACACGTTTTCTGAAGCAAAAGCTGAACATAACGATAAAAGACGCGTTTGAAGCGAACGGCGCGGACTACGACCGTCAGGTCTCGCTTGCCATGGCCGGAAACAGTCTGCCGGATATGATGCTGGTCGACAATCACAGCGACCTTCAGGAAATGGTAGACAACGATCAGATTATGGATCTTACCGACGTCTATAACCAATACGCCAGCGACAAGATTAAAGAATACTACAATTCCTACAAGGATGTTTATCAGGGGGGCGCTTTCGGAAAATGCACGTTTGACGGAAAGATCATGGCGATGCCGGATGTGGGCGGAGACGCGGGCTCCAACGTCGCGTGGATTCGCCAGGACTGGCTTGATCAGCTTGGCATCAAGGTTGACCCGGACGGCGACGGGTGCATTACTCCGGATGAACTGAAAAATGTAGCCAAACAGTTTCTTGCAGAGGATCCCGGCAAAACCGGGAAGCCCGTCGGCATCCCCGTGCAGCCGACTCCGACCGACGGCAGCAACGACGGCGGTTCCTTTACGCTGACCGGCATCGCGAATGCGTACGGCGCTTTTCCAAAGCATTGGGTGAAAGACGCGAACGGAAAAGTGGAATACGGTTCCGTTCAGAATGAGACGAAAGAATTCCTTACCGCCATGGCGGGCTGGTTCAAGGAGGGAATCCTGGATCCGCAGACCGGCACGCGCACCTGGAACGACTGCCAGAGCCTTTTGGTAAACGGCCAGACCGGAATTGCGTTCGGCCAGTGGCACATGCCGGACTGGTGCTTCAACCTGGTAAAGGAAAAAGATCCGAACGCGGAGTTCCGGTGCTATGCCATTGCGGACAAAAACGGAAAAGTAAATTACATGCACGTGGCGCCGAGCGAAAAATACCTGGTCGTACGCAAAGGATATCAGCATCCGGAAGCCGTCATCAGAGTCCTGAATCTGTTTTACGACGCGTTAAACGGAAAAGACGCCTCGACCGTCATGCCCAATATCAACGAGGCGATGAAGATGGATAACGCCACCAAACCGGTGAATATGGAAATTCTGGACTCCGAACTGAATCTGAACAGCTACAAGCAGATTTCGGCAGCCGTAAAGGATCCTTCCAAGCTTAAGGACATCGATATGTCGGAGGACAAGATGATTGTCGGCGAGATCAACGAATACAACAAGGATCCCAAGTCCGCGTCGGTGGAAGACTGGTCACACGACACTTCCCGCTTGTTCGGCTTAGGTCTCTATTATAAGCTTACCGAAAAGAATTTGTTTGACTGGAGAATGCCCGGATTTACGGGTACGACCGATTCGATGGAATCCATGTGGACAAATCTGGATAAACAGGAGAACGAAGCGACCATAAAAATTATAACCGGCGCGGTCCCGCCGAGCTATTTCAATACGTTCGTAAAGAACTGGAAGTCGCAGGGCGGCGACCAGATTACAAGCGAAATCGAGTCTCAAAATGCCGGCAATTAGAAAAGAAATGGGGCTGTGTCGCCGAACACAGCCCCGCTTTATCAAGGAGGATTCCCATGGAAGCAACCCATAAAGCCGGAGCGCGAATCACTGCCTCCAACCGGCTGCGCTCTCAGGAAACAATGTTTCACGCGATGATGCTGCCGGGCATGATATTTCTGGCAGTTTTCAGTTACATTCCTATGGTCGGCGTCGTGATGGCATTCCAGAATTTTTCCGCGGGCAAGGGGATTTTCAGGTCTCCGTTTGTCGGCCTCAAGCATTTCCGGTATATGTTTTCCCTTCCGGATATCTGGGAAATCATTCGCAATACGCTGACGATCGCTATCGGCAAGATGGTCCTTACCACCCTGCTGGCCATCGTGTTTGCCATTCTGCTCAATGAAATCCGTCAGCGTTGGCTGAAGCGGACGGTTCAGACCATTGTTTATCTGCCGCATTTCCTTTCGTGGGTTATTTTGGCGGCGGTCGTCGTCAACCTGTTCAGCCTTGACGGCTCGGTCAATCAGATTTTGCAGAAGCAGGGCTTTGCCCAGGCGAACTTTTTGGGCAGCAACACGCTGTTCCAGCCGACTTTGATCATGACCGACGTCTGGAAGGAATTTGGCTATGCGTCCATTGTATATCTGGCCGCAATCACTTCAATCGATCCGGGCTTATATGAAGCGGCCGCCATCGACGGGGCGAACTGGTGGCAGCGTGTCTGGCATGTTACTTTGCCCGGGATGCTGAGCATTATCTTGCTGATGTCGGTTATGAACATTTCCAATGTGCTGAACGCGGGGTTCGACCAGGTGTACAATTTATACAGCCCGATGGTCTATGATACGGGCGATATTATCGACACCTATGTTTACCGGATGGGTCTGTTAAGCCACCAGTACAGCTTTTCCACGGCGGTCGGGCTGTTCAAGTCTGTTGTGGGAATGTTTTTACTGATCGCCGTGAACGAGATTTCCAAGAAATTTACGGACGCCCGCATCTTTTAAAAGGGGAAATGTTTATGCAGCAGCATCAAAATGCATGGGCGCAGATGGGGAAAGCGGTTATCTACATACTTGTCGTGTTGATGGGCTTCAGCTGCCTGCTGCCCCTGCTGAATATCTTAGCGATCTCCTTCAGCGGAAGCGCGGCTGTTACGGGCAACCAGGTGGGACTGGTCCCGGTCGATTTTACGCTTGCGCCATATCAGAAAATGTTGGAGGACTCACAATTCTGGCGTTCGTCCCTCATTTCGGTGGAACGTGTTTTCTTGCAGCTTGTGCTGAATATGGTTTTAGTCGTGCTGATGGCGTATCCGCTTTCCAAGCCGAAGCACGAGTTCCATGCGCGCGGATTTTATATGAAAACCATGATTTTTGCCATGCTGTTTAACGGCGGCATGATCCCCACCTACCTGGTGGTAAAGCAGCTGGGTCTGCTGAACACCATCTGGTCGCTGGTTTTGCCGGGCGCGGTGCCGATTTTCAATGTCATACTGGTCATGAATTTTTTTGCCGGCGTCCCAAAATCGCTGGAAGAAGCCGCGGTGATAGACGGCGCCAGCCCGCTGCAGGTCCTGCTGAAGGTGTATATTCCCTGCTCGGTGCCTGTTTTGGCAACGGTTGCCCTGTTCAGCATCGTGGGCAGCTGGAACGATTTTTTCAGCGGCCTGATTTATATTACCAAAGTGCAGAACTACCCGCTGATGACCTATATACAGTCTTTGAGCATTAATATCGCCGACCTTTTAAAGTCCGGCGTCAGCGCAAGCACGCTGGAAAATGTCACTCAGCTTTCGAACAAGAACTTAAACGCGGCCAAGATTGTGGTTTCCACCATTCCGCTGATCGCAATTTATCCGTTTTTGCAAAAATATTTTGTCACCGGCATTGTGGTTGGAGCAGTAAAGGAGTAGACTGGTATCAAGGTCTAAATTTTTAATCGGGGAGAGATTTTTATGCCGAAATGGCTTAATGACGCGGTATTTTACGAAATTTATCCGCAAAGCTTTTACGATTTAAACGGCGACGGGATCGGGGACATCAACGGTATTACCGAAAAGCTGGATTACGTCAAATCCCTCGGCTGCAACGCCGTCTGGCTGAATCCCTGCTTTGATTCTCCGTTTATGGACGCAGGGTACGACGTTCGCGATTACAAAAAGGTTGCCCCGCGCTACGGTACGAACGAAGACCTGAAGCGGTGTTTTTTCGAAGCTCATAAAAGGGGAATGCATATTCTGCTCGACCTTGTGCCGGGGCACACCTCCGACCGGCACGCGTGGTTCCGGGAAAGCCAAAAAGCCCAAAAGAATCCATACAGCGGCCGCTATATCTGGACGGATTCCGTGTGGAACCGGCCGGCTGACTTCGGATGCATGTGCGGCGTTACCGAACGCGACGGATGCTATCTGCTCAACTTTTTTTCTTCCCAGCCGGCTTTGAATTACGGCTTTAACAAAATCACCGCGCCTTGGCAGCAGCATTATACGCATCCGGATTGCGTCGCGACGCGCGAGGCGATGAAGGACGTCATGCGGTTCTGGCTCGACGCGGGCTGCGACGGTTTCCGGGTGGATATGGCCGATTCCCTTGTCAAAAACGACGGCGATCGCACTGCAACCGCGGAAATCTGGAGGGGCGTGCGCGAAATGCTGGACCGGGAATATCCTGAGGCCGCGATGGTATCCGAGTGGTCCAATCCCAAACAGGCGATTGTGCAGGCGGGCTTTCACATGGACTTCCTGCTGGACCATCCGGGCAAGGGATACCATTCCCTGTTCCGGGAGACGGGACCCGACGGGGGCCAGCACAGCTTTTTCAGCAAGCAGGGTAAAGGAAATATCATGAAGTTTCTGAGGGATTACCTGCCCCAGTACGACGCGTCTAAAAACAGCGGTTATATCAGCCTGATCACCTGCAACCATGATACGCCCCGCATGACGCTGGGATTTGATGAGCTGGAATGTAAAATCGCGTATTCGTTTCTTTTGACCATGCCGGGCGTTCCGTTCCTCTATTACGGCGATGAAATCGGCATGCAGTATTTTAAACTTCCAAGCGTCGAAGGCGGCTATCAGCGCACGGGATCGCGCACTCCCATGCAGTGGAACAGGGGAAAGAACCGTGGCTTTTCCGCCGCCGATCCGGAAAAGCTGTATCTGCCGGTGGACGAAAGGGATTGTGCACCGACTGTGGAAGAGCAGGAAAAGGACGGCGGTTCCCTCTTGCGTACGGTCCGCAGGGTGTTGGCCCTGCGGCATGAAAATCCGGATTTGCAGGCGGTGCCAAACTTCGAGGTCGTTTACGCGAAGGAGAACGAATATCCCTTTGTATTCCGGCGCGGAAAATTTGTCATAGCGGTAAACCCATCCTGCAAGGAAACGGAAATCCCTGTGGCCGCGGAGGGAACGCCCAGATTTCTGATCGGCAGCAGTTCTTTGAAGAGCAGCCGGCTTGCCATGGGAAAACAGTCTTTTGCCGTTTTTGAATGCGCCGAATTGTAGCTGTTTCCAAAATTGAAGGTCTGGCTTGCGGCTTGCCGGGGGTTCTGAATTTCCCAAAACTTCTTTTGCGGCGATGGGGGAGAACGGGTTCCTCTTTGCAAGAATTGTCAAAAATGTTTTTTTATAATCATAAAGTATCATATTGACGGAAGAAAGCTGGAAGACATAATATGTATTACTCTCCTATGAAAGGAGGGAATACAAATGCGTTGGCGTTGTGGCTGGGTTTGGTGCAGTCGTTGGCGCTGCTGGTGCTGGTGCTGCGGACCCATTCGATAAATGGTTTATTTGCAATAATGCTTGCCTGATCGGCAAGCATTATTGTTTTGTATCCGGCCGGATGAGAAATGGATTTTTTTGTTTGACCGTATTATAATATCGTAATAAAACAGCTTCTTAAAATTTGAAATTTGGAGTGGGATGATTTTATGCTTTGGGCAGTTACGACCATTTCGCTGGCACTTGTCTTCTATACGATTGGTGTGTGGAGTGAAAAATGGCAGGGATCCATAAAAAGCTGGCATCTTGTCCTTTTCTGGATCGGATTCGTTTTTGATACCACAGGAACAACCTTGATGAGCAGACTTTCCAGTGTTCCGTTAACCGTCAGTTTTCACAGTGTAACGGGGGCGGCTGCAATCCTGCTCATGGCGGCTCACGCAATCTGGGCGACCTTTACTCTAACCAAAGGGAGCGATCTGCAAAAACGCAATTTTCATAAATTCAGTATTCTGGTTTGGGCTCTGTGGCTGATTCCTTACTTTTCCGGCATGATCGCCGGAATGACGCGCTGACAGCTGTCTCTGCAGTCCCCCCGGGGCAGGAGCCCCGAATCATGATTCACAGGGCTTTTGTTTTGTAAAAAGATATGTTACACTTATGGCAATCTTTATAACAGTTCAAGGCATGAATCCAACAGGAGGGAAAACATGATCAATCATTTTTGCAGTTCGCCGCTGTGGGAAAGCAGTAAAACCCTCGCCGCGGTTGCTCAGGGAAACGAACCCGCCCAAACGGTGATTTTTAATGCTAGGCTAATCAACGTCTGCACGGGGGAGATACTGCCTCATACGGACGTTGCGGTTTCGTGCGGAAGAATCGCGCTGGTGGGGGACGCGAAACATTGCGTCGGAGAAAACACCGTTGTCATAGACGCTCAGGGCCAATACATTGCGCCGGGTTTTCTGGACGGGCATATTCATGTGGAGTCTTCCATGATGGGGGTAGGGGAATACGCGCGCGCGGTGTTGCCGCACGGAACCACCGGGATTTATATGGATCCGCATGAAATTTGCAACGTCCTTGGACTGGACGGCGTCAAATGTATGCTGGAGGACGCAAAGCGCACTCCCCTGAAAGCGATGCTGACAACGCCTTCCTGCGTGCCGGCCGTACCCGGCTTTGAGGATACCGGCGCTTCAGTCGGTCCGGCGGATATTGCGGAAACGATGAAATGGGACGAGACGGTCGGCCTCGGCGAGCTGATGAATTTTCCCGGCGTTCTTTCTTCGTCGGACCACACGCACGGGGAAATTGCCGAGACCCTGAAAGCCGGTAAAATCATTACGGGCCATTATTCCATGCCGGAAACAGGAAAAGGGCTGAACGCTTATATTGCTTCCGGAGTCCGGTGCTGCCATGAATCGACCCGTATGGAGGACGCGCTTGAGAAAATGCGTCTTGGCATGTACGCGATGTTTCGGGAGGGCTCCGCGTGGCACGACCTCCACGAAGTGGCGAAGAGCATCACGCAGCATAAGATCGACACCCGGTTCGCCGTTCTGATTTCCGACGACACCCACCCCTATACCTTGATGAACAACGGCCATCTGGATCATATTGTCCGCCGTGCGGTGGAAGAGGGGATCGACGCTGTCACGGCAATTCAGATGGTAACCATCAACTGCGCGCAGTGCTTTCAGATGGATCAGGACCTCGGCTCCATCGCTCCCGGAAAATGCGCGGATCTTGTTTTTCTTGACGATCTGGAAAAGGTACATGTTACAAAAGTGCTGATTGACGGCAAAGTCGTTGCGGAGAACGGGAGTTTAACGGAGCAGCTGAAACCGTATTCTTATCCGGAATGGGCGACGCGGTCCATGCATATCCGCGACGCGATTACGCCGGAATCGTTCCGAATTTCTGCAAAAGGGAATGAAGTTACGGCGCGTGTAATTGAAGTGATTCCCGCGCGGGTGGGGTCCTACGAACGCCATGTGAAGCTGGCGGTGAAAAACGGTCTGGTGGAGTCGGATCCGTCGCAGGATGTTCTGAAAACCGCGGTTTTTGAGCGCCACCAAGAAACCGGTAAGGCCGGATTCGGGTTTGTAAAGGGATTTGGGATTCAGTGCGGCGCGATGGCCTCCACCGTCGCTCACGACGCGCATAATTTGCTGGTGATCGGTACAAACGACGAGGACATGGCGCTTGCCGCGAATACGCTGATTGCCTGCGGCGGAGGCATGACCGCCGTGCAGAACGGAAAAGTCCTCGGCACGGTTCCGCTGCCGATCGCGGGCCTGATGAACGACAGGCCGGTCGAAGAAATGAGCGAAATTGTCGGTTCCCTCGGGGAAGCCTGGCGGAAAATCGGCTGTAAAATGGTCTCCCCGTTTATGACGATGGCGCTGATTTCGCTGGCCTGCCTGCCGGAGCTGCGCCTGACGGACCGCGGCCTGGTCGACTGCACGACGTTTCAGTTTGTTCCGCTGTTCCTTTCGGAATAGCGCGGCTTTTTGCCTACGGAGTGCGCACTGAAGACGTTCGATGGATGTGAGAACCGCAGGAATCGCTTGTTTTACGCAGGAAAGGATCATGGGAATGGAAGTCTTTTGGAATTTTTGCCCGGGACAACCTGCTCCGCACGGAGAAAAACCGGGCCGAGCAATTTCGGTTGACTGGAGTTTTTCTTATGACGGACTTCAATACCGGATTCCGCACATTTACCGTTTTCGGGAGGGAATCGTTTTTGATGCGGTTGCCGTGCTGGACCGCGCGGCGGCCCGCGCTTTTTACGACCGGTACCGGGACAAAGAAGCAGGGATGTCTTTGGAAGAAATTGAATTCGCGCGCGCAACCTCTCCGCTGCCGGAAATACTTCCGATCAAGGAATTTTATGTGAATGGGCGGAAAGTCAACAGCGGATGGCGCGGGCAGGGAAGACCTTATTTTCCGTGGGATCCGCACGACGGGGGAGAATTGCTGCCGCTGATTGAAGAAAACGGGTTTTTAGAGGACGCCTGTTTTGCGTGGACGCGGTGCCACGTGCCGTTTCCTCCTTTTTATAAGTTGAAAACTCTGAAGATCCGCCTGTATGAAACGCGGAAATCTCTGCCGGTCGGCGTTCGTTTTTCCCTTCCGGTCGGGAAAGAGGCAGCGGGGCGTGAAATTGAATTCATTCATCCTGTGACGGGGAATGCGCACCGCCTGATCGTAGAAAGTCTGGAAGGGACGGATCTCGATCTTGTTTTTCGCAGTTCGCCGGGTTCCGGGCGGCGCTACTGTCCGCTGCTGCGATATATGATCGATCCGCCGCTGCCGGAAACCGACAAACTGGAAGTGCGTCAGGAAGGGTCTCAAACGAGCTCATCCGCCGGCGGCGCAATCGGGGTGATCGGCGGGGCGGAGGGTCCTACCGCCGTCTTTTTCGGCGATCCGCTTTCCGGAACGCGAGGTCTTCCTGTCAGGCAAGTCTTCTTGTCACCGGCGGAATCAATTCCGGAACAGGTAAAAATCCGGATCCCGTTTTTGACCGTGCCCAAAAATCCGGAAACGGAAATCGTTTTGTCCCTCTAAATTGCGGATCCACAGAGATAGAAAGAGAAAGAGCAGGGGATGCAATGTGCATCTCCTGCTCTTTTACAAAACGTATTATTTTACTTCGATTTTACGGGGTTCCGGCTTTGCCTCGACCAGTTTCGGCAAATCAAGGCTCAAAACGCCGTCCTGATAGCTGGCGCTGATTTTTTCAGCGTCGATGCCCTGAAGGTCGAAGCTGCGGCTGAAGGCGCTGTACCTTCTTTCGCGGCGAACATAGTTCTTCTGGTCGCCGCCGGATTCTTCCTTATGTTCGGCGCTTAACTGAAGTCTGCCGCCATCCACGGAAATGTTGATGTCCTCCTTGCTGAATCCCGGCAAGTCGGCCTTCAGCACAAACTTGTCGCCTTCATCCACAATGTCGGTTCGGAAGGGCACGGTGTCCATCCCTACTCCGCCGAAAAAACTGCTGTTGAGCATCCGGTCAAAGGTATCGAAAATACTGCCGGTGCTGCTTTCAAATGGAACCAGATCAAACATACTGAAAACCTCCTTTAATTAATCGTTTTCTATGAAAAGCTCCTCGAGGGGAAGCGCTTTCATTACAAACAGTATTATTGTATCTCAATTTTACGGGAAGAGGGTTTGGCTTCGACAATTTTGGGCAGATCGAGCGTCAGCACGCCGTCCTGATAAGCTGCGCTGATTTTTTCGGCATCGATCCCCTGAATGTCAAAGCTGCGGCTTAAGGTGCCGTATTTTCTTTCTCTTCGAATGAAATTCTTTTTTCCATCGTCCGTTTCCTCTTTCCGCTCGGCCGAAAGGGTCAACATGTCTCCGCTTACGTCGACCTTAATATCCTCCTTGCAAAAGCCGGGCATGTCGGCCTTTAAAACGAATTTGTCACCTTGGTCAAGAATATCGGCGCGGCAGGGCGCGCACTCCGCGTTATACCCACTGAAAAAACTGCTGTTCAGCATCCGGTCAAAATAGTCGAACACGCCGCCCGACCTTGAATCAAAGGGAACCAAATCAAACATTAGAAAAACCTCCTGTCAACATTTTCATTCCTGTGCTTAGTATAAGCACGTTATTTTACTTCAATTCTTTTCTGCGATGATTTTGCCTGGGCCGATTTCGGAAGCTCCAGTTCCAGAACCCCGTCGCTGTAGCGGGCGCAGATTCCTGCGGAGTCGATTCCGCTGAGATCAAAGCTGCGGCTGAAAGCGCCGTACCTTCTTTCTTTTCGAATATAGTTCTTTTTATTTTCATTGACTTCTTCTTTATGTTCCGCGTTAAGGGTCAAACAATCGCCCTCCACGTTAATGTTGATCTCCTGTTTCTGAAAGCCGGGCAGGTCCGCTCTCATAATATATTTATCGCCCTTGTCGAGAATATCGGTCCGAAATGTCTGGAAGGAATCCGTCCCGTTCCAGAAACCGCCGTTCATGAAACGGCTGAATTCATCGAACAGACCGTCCGTGCCGCGGTCAAAAGGAATCAAATCAAACATATAAAAGCCTCCGTTTCCATTTGATGATTGGTATCGGGAACTGTTCCGTTCCCCTTTTGACAGTTTCAGTATATCTGCTGATTATGAATAAATTTTGAAATAATTTTTGAATATTTGTGAATTTTAGCACTCTAATGAAAAGAGTGCTAAAACTTTTCCGGCATAGAGTTCCCAATCCTGTTTAAGGAGCGCTTTAGCTGACTGGGTTTTTTGAGTTTTTGCCAGCTTCCCTTTATTTTACCAATTTTCATAATATGTTTCTAATTTCTATGAAATTTATCATCTATGACTCGTATAATGGAGAACGTTGTCATTCTGTGGAGATGAATATGATGAAGAAACTGACAAAATCAATGTTTTTGCTGGTTACGCTGGTCTTTCTGCTATTGAGCTCGGGGTGCGCTTTGGCTCAGGCCTGCGCGAAAACTGCAAACACAGCCGTGGCGCAGCAGATGTCAAAACGCAGGGGAGCCAAAATCAGCCGCCCGGCCGTCCCGGAGTTGCAGGCGGGATACAATCTGGTATCCCTTCCCACCTATGACGGATCGGGGCAGCTGACGCACCCAAAGCTTCTTTATTTTCCAAACAAGTGGAACGGCTGGAAATACTGGCTGTCGTTCACGCCTTACCCAGACGGAAACGATGATTACGAGAACCCCTCCTTGGTTGTTTCTGACGACATGGTGCATTGGCAGGAGCCGGATGCCCGCGAAAATCCCGTTTCCGGAATCCCGTCGGATGTCGGATACGGCGGGCACTATTCGGACTCCCATATTGTGATGCGCAACAATGTCATGGAGCTGTGGTATCGCTATAATAAAGGAAACCGCGAGACAAACCGGCCGGACTATTCCATCGATTATTATTACCGCAAAACCAGCTTTGACGGAATTCACTGGACCCAGCCGGAGCTGATGCAAAGTTCGAAAGGCGGCATTCTGAGCCTTGATGTCAATTATTCTGACGGAGAATACGAGTTCTGGTACACGGATTACAAGCATCGTCTGCTGCATGCGGTGAGCAAAGACGGCAGCGCTTGGAGCAGCCCGAAGGTATGCAGTCTTTCGCTGGGTAAAAATTACGCACCGTGGCATCAGGACATTATTCAGTATCACGGGGAGTACTATCTGCTTCAGACGGGGGTAAACCTGACAAAGTATTCTTTCGCGCTGTTCCTTTCCCGTTCTGCGGACGGGATTCATTTTTCAAAGGGGGTGCCGTTCTACCCGAGCGACGACCCGGTGATTCTGTCGCAGGCCTGGTTGTACCGCAGTACGCTGGTCGAGGAAGATAACAGGTTTGTGTTTCTGATCGCCGCCCGTTTTCCCGACGGACGCTGGTACCTGATGAAAAGCGGCCTGTCCGTCGCGGAATTCGATCAGGCCCAGGGACAGGAGTTTATTATTGAGCCGCGGTCGCCCCAAGTGAAAGCCCTTTAAGTAAGAATTGACAATCTCCCTTTGATATGCCTGCCTCCGGCCCAAGGCTCCCGGCAGCACAGAAAAGCCGTCCGGTCCGCTCCCGCATGGGGGGCAAACCGAACGGCTTTTCCATTACTCATTCAACCCTTCAAATTGAAGGTTATAGTACCGGGCGTAAACCCCGTTTGCATTCAAAAGAGCATCATGCGGGCCGCGTTCGATAATTCCGTCGTCGCCGATCACGATGATTTCATCCGCGTTCCGGATGGTTGAAAGGCGATGGGCGATGACGATAGTCGTACGGCCCCGGCTGAGCAGGTCGAGCGAAGCCTGAATCCGGCGTTCGCTTTCATTGTCAAGCGCGCTGGTCGCCTCGTCCAAAATCAGGATTTTGGGATTCTTTAAGAAAACGCGCGCAATGGAAATCCGCTGCTTCTGTCCTCCGCTTAAACGGGCGCCCCGCTCGCCGACGTATGTATCGTATCCGTCTTCCAGATCCATAATAAAATCGTGGATGTTGGCTTTTCGCGCGGCTTCCATGATCTCCTCGTCGGTTGCGTCGGGTCTGCCGTAGGCGATGTTTTCACGGATGCTGCCGGAAAACAGGTAAACGTCCTGCTGCACGATGCCGATGGAGCTGCGCAAGGAACTCAGACGGACTTTTCTTACGTCGATTCCGTCAATGGAAACGCTGCCGCCGGTTACGTCGTAAAAACGCGGCACAAGGGAACACAGGGTTGTTTTCCCGCCGCCGGACGGGCCGACCAGCGCGATGGTCTGTCCCGCGCTGATTTTCAAATCAATGTGGTTCAGAACCTGCTCGGTGTCATTGTAGCTGAAGGAAACATCCTTGTATTCAATGTTTCCCTTTACATCTTCCAAATCCACCGCGTCAGGGCTGTCCACAATATCCGGTTCGGTTTCAATCACTTCCAGAAAGCGTTTGAACCCGGAATATCCTTTTTGAAACTGTTCCGTAAATTCAACCAGGACGTCGATGGGGTTGATAAAGATCGTAATATACAAGGCGTAAATCGCAAGGTCCGATACCCGAAGGCTTCCGTTCGCGATGAAAAAACCGCCGCTGAGCAGAACGGTCAGATAAAGAAGCCCCTCAAAAAAGGAGTTTCCGGCGCGAAACGTGCCCATGATTTTATAGCTGCCGACCTTTGAATCCAGAAACTGCAGATTGCTGCGCTCGAATTTGTCCTGCTCCAGCGCTTCGTTTCCAAAGGATTTGACCACGCGGATTCCGGCCAGGCTGTCCTGCACGCTGGAGTTGACTCCGCTGATTTTTCTTCTGTTGTCCATAAAGATCGCGCGCATTTTCTTGTTCTGGCTGATGCTGAACAAAACCATGACAAGCGCAACGGCGGCAAGAATCAGAGTCATGGGCACGTTGATGAACAGCAGCAGGAGGAAAGAGCCGAGCAGCTTAACTACGGAAATGAAGATGTTCTCCGGTCCGTGGTGCGCAAGCTCGGAAATGTCGAACAGATCGGAGACAAGCCGGCTCATCAGGTCGCCCGTGTTGTTGCGGTCGTAGTAGGTGAATGAAAGCCGCTGATAGTGCTCGAACAGATCCTGCCGCATGTTGCTTTCCATTCTGGCACCCATGATATGGCCCCAGGAGGTAATAAAGTACTGGCAGCCGAAGCGGGCGAGGCACATGACCAGAAGAATCCCGGCGAGCGGCAAAAGGATTTTTAAGATACCTTTCGGGTTTACTTCGAACACTCCGTTGGTCAGATAGCGAAGAAGCTGGGGCAGGGAGATGTCGATTGCGGAAAGAAGCAGCGCGCATAAAATGTCAAAATAAAAAAGCGCTTTGTATGGTCGGTAGTATCGGATGAATTTTTTAAATACGGGCATATTTTCTTCCTCTAAACGGTTTTCGGCTGTTCGTAGGTTTCTCCGAAGGTTTCCACCGCAACGGATTCGATGGCCTCGTCTTCGAGGGGCTTGTCGTCATAATCCCGAGGCACGTTCACAATGCGGTCGACTTCCTCCATACCGGAAATCACGCGGCCGAAGGACGCGTATTCACCGTCCAGATATGGGGAATCCTCAACCATGATGAAAAACTGGGAACCGGCGCTGTTCGGGTCCACAGTACGCGCCATGGAAATCACACCCCGGGTATGCTTCAGGTCATTCTGGAAGCGGTTTGAAGTAAATTCGCCCCGAATGCTGTAACCGGGACCGCCGGTTCCGTTGCCGAGCGGGTCGCCGCCCTGAATCATAAATTTAGGAATGATGCGGTGAAACAATGTGCCGTTGTAAAACCCTTTTTCAATCAACGAGATAAAATTATTTACGGTATTCGGCGCAACGTCGGGGTAAAGTTCTATTTTGATCACGCCCTTTGAGGTTTTCATGGTAACCATCGGATATTTCATGCAGGAATCCTCCGTTTAATGTTATTCGATTTGCACAATACTCCCATTATAGCCGGGAAACCGATTTTGCACAAGAAAATCTTGCAAAACTTGCAGATTGTACAGGGCGGAAAGCTGAACACGACTCTTTTTTATAGAGTATTATGAATATTCTCTCTCTTTTTCATTGATATATTGCCCACATCATTTTTTGCAGGTGCGAAGCTTGCCGTTTTTCATGGCAGATTATGGCTGAATATGGTATACTATTGTAAAAACAGGGAGGAAAACCGGTGAAATTGATTTCTTGGAATGTCAACGGCCTGCGCGCTTGTCTGAATAAGGGGTTTCTTGATTTTTTCAACCGCGCCGACGCGGATGTTTTCTGTATTCAGGAAACAAAAATGCAGCCCGAACAGGCGGAGCTGATTCTGGCGGGGTACCGCCAATACTGGAATTCAGCACAGAAAAAGGGATATTCCGGGACGGCGGTTTTTTCTCGGCTGGAACCGCTTTCCGTGCATTACGGGATCGGTGTCCCGGAGCATGACACCGAAGGCCGTTGCATTACGCTGGAATTTCCGGATTTTTATCTTGTTACGGTGTATACGCCGAATTCCCAGCGGGAACTGACCAGGCTCTCCTACCGCATGCAGTGGGAAGACGCGTTCTGTGATTATCTGACCTGCCTGAATGGGGAAAAGCCTGTGATTGTCTGCGGGGACATGAATGTGGCCCATGAGGAGATCGACCTCAAAAATCCGAAAAGCAATCGGCGCAACGCGGGTTTTACCGTGGAGGAACGGGAGAAGATGACCCGACTGCTCGGGTGCGGCTTTACGGATAGCTTCCGCTGGCTTTATCCGGACCGGGTCGCTTATTCCTGGTGGTCTTACATGTTTCATGCCAGAGAAAAAAACGCCGGCTGGCGTATTGATTATTTTCTGGTTTCCGACCTGCTGCGGGGCAGAATTGAGGACAGCGGAATTCTGGCGGAAGTGATGGGAAGCGATCACTGCCCGGTTGAATTGATTCTCCGGGAAGGGACCAAATTGGATGAAGAAAGAGAGGAAAACAGATGCAGCTGATTTTTTACGGAGCGGACAAAGAAGTGACGGGGAGCTGCCATTGCCTGGAGGCCTGCGGAAAACGGATTCTGATTGACTGCGGGCTTCAGCAGGGTGCGGACGGCGGCGACAACAGGGAATTTCCTTTTTCAGCGCAGCAGATTGATTCTGTCATCGTTACACACGCGCATATCGACCACAGCGGACGTCTTCCGCTTTTGGTGAAAAACGGATACCGGGGCAAAATCCATGCGACGGGCGCCACCTGCGATTTGCTTTCCATTATGCTGCGGGACAGCGCGCACATTCAGGAAATGGATGCAATGAACGAAAACAGGAAGGGAAAGCGGGCCGGGAAAAAGCCGGAGGAACCGCTTTACACGGTTGAGGATGCTCAGGACACGATCGAGCGCCTGGAACCCTGTGTTTACGGGGACATGGTGCAGGTCTGCGAGGGGGTCCGGTTCCGGATGGTGGACGCCGGACATCTGCTTGGCTCCGCCTCGGTGGAGCTGTGGGCGGAAGAAAACGGCGAAGTGAAAAAAATTGTGTTCTCCGGCGATATCGGCAATCTAAATCAGCCCATTATCCGCGACCCGCAGTATATTAAGGAAGCGGATTATGTGGTGATGGAATCCACGTACGGCAACCGGGAGCATGATCCGATCGCCAACTATATTCCGGACCTTGCAAAGGTATTTGACCAGACGCTGGCGGCGGGAGGCAATGTAGTCATCCCCAGTTTTGCGGTGGGCCGCACCCAGGAGCTGCTCTATTTTATCCGGGAAATGAAAGCGAGAGGGCTGGTCAAAAGCGTGCCTGATTTTCCGGTTTATGTGGACAGCCCCCTTGCGGCCGAAGCGACGGAAATTTACAGTGGCGACCTGACCGGTTACGCGGATCAGGATACCGTCCGCGTTCTCCGCGAGGGCTTCCGACCTCTCCGTTTTTCCAATCTGCATCTCTGTGAAAGTGTGGAAGAATCCAGAAGCTTAAACATGGACGGGGTCCCCAAAGTGATTATTTCCTCAAGCGGAATGTGTGAAGCGGGCCGCATCCGCCATCATTTAAAGCACAATCTGTGGCGGAGCGAGTGCGCCGTCGTATTTGTCGGGTATCAGGCTAACGGCACGCTCGGCCGGATTCTGGTCGACGGGGCAAAGCAGGTGAAGCTGTTCGGCGAGGAGATTGCCGTCAAGGCGCAGATTCATAATTTTAAAGCCCTTTCCGGCCACGCGGACCACAACGGACTTCTGCGCTGGATCGGCGCGTTTACGCAGAAACCCAGACGCGTGTTCGTCGTTCACGGCGAGCAGGAAATCTGCCGTGAGTTTACGGAAAACCTCAACGCCCTCGGCTACCAGGCCTATACCCCGAATTTCCAGGCCGTCGCGGATCTTTTGAGCAATTCGATTGTGAATGAGGGCGTCGAGCCCATGCATGCGAAGGCAAAGGCCAGAAGGGTTCAGGCCGCGTTCGCGCGTCTGGTGGAGGCTGGACGCCGCCTGATGCGTGTGATTCAGGAAAACGAGGGGGGCGCAAACAAGGACCTCGCAAAATTTTCGGATCAGATCAATTCTCTCTGTGACAAGTGGAGCCGCTGAAAGATAACGGAAAAGAGCCCGCGCACTGCGCGGGCTCTTTTTTTACTGTAATCTATGTAGCCGGAGTTTGAATCATTTGAGTCTTAGAAGAAACATCCTTCTGATTTTCCGCCGTGTTTCCGACATAAATATGGTACTGATCCTTTCCGTGGGCTTTTGAATAATACAGTGCGTGATCTGCTTTTTTGTACAGTTCCCGGTATTCCTCTCCGTCTTCCGGATACAGGGACACGCCGACACTGCCGCTGACTCGGTACGAAGAGTCCTCAAGGCGGATTTCGCCGAACAGATTTTTGACCGCGTTCAGTTTTTCCGTTAAGGTGTCGGAGGAGGAATAGTCCTTCATAAACACAAAAAATTCATCGCCGCCGATTCTACCAACGATATCGGAGCAGCGAAACAGCCCGGACAGCTTCTGCGCAACCTGGGAAAGAGCCGTATCCCCCTGAATGTGCCCCAGCGTATCGTTGATCCGCTTGAAATTGTCAATGTCGATCATGATGGCGGCGTGGCGGCCGCTCTTTCCCGCCCCAGCCAGAAAATCCTCAATCAGAGTTTGGGTAAAGCTCTTGTTGTAAATGCCTGTCAAACCGTCTTTGCGCGACTGCTTTAGAATTTCCAGTTCCTGTTTTTTACGTTCGTCAATATTTTTGACGTAACCGATCACTTTCAGCCCGTCACCGGAATTTCCGCTCCGGATGACGGAAGAAGAAACCCATTTTAATGCGCCGGAAGGCAGCTGCTGCCGGTATTCAAGGGTGATCTCGGGAATCTCGGATGCTCGAAAAGCTTCCATTAGATTTCGCCGGTCAAAGGTTTGAAAAAATTTCTCTTTATCTTCTTCGTAAACGGCATAATCCGCAATGCTGCGAATCATATCGTCAAACATTTCGGTATTTAAGAAAGAAAAAACTCTTTGATAACCCTCACGCCCGTAAATCAGACGATTATGGGTTAAGTCTGCTTCAAAGATGCGCTCGCAGGTTAATTCAAGCGCAGACCGATAGATCTTCTCATTTTCATATAGCTGAACCTGAAGCCTTCGGTTTTCTTTCAGTTCTTCCGTTTGATTTTCAACGCAGGTCATCAGATGGTTGAAAGAAACGGACAGCCGATGAAAATTATCGTTTTCATCATAACAGGAAAATCGAGCGCGGAAATCACCCCGGATTGCCCGGTTGATCGCATCCAGAAAATCAGAGGTTGGTTTGTCTACATAACGGTACCAGATCGCCAAAAGAAGGAGGAGCGAAACTAATGAGGAGAGGATCACGGATTCCGCCGTGATCTTGTGGAATCCGTTTGTCAGTAACGCGGTCAGAATTTCGGACAATGAAAAACCTAAAATCAAAAACCAGAACGATTTCCCTTTCACGGAATGACTCCTCCAATCCATCACCGCATGGGAATTTGCGGTGAAAAGTGCAACCGGCTGGCGTGCCCTGTCGGGTTTAGCCCCTTGGCTTTGCGTCTCCGTCTTTCGGCGGATTTGCCATTTTACTTATTGGCAGGAACTATTGCATAAGAAAAGTATAAATCACAAAAAGAATCTATGCAATATGTTTTTGTCCGGAAAAGGCAATTCTGGAGATATAAACAAATATTTATTTACTGTATTGGCTAATATTTCCTTTCTGATTCGGAAGTTTTTCTCTTGCCACAGCCAGCATCAGCTTGATCCTGTTTTCCTGGTTGACTCTGGTCGCGCTGGGGTCGTAATCGATTGGAACAATGTTGGAACGCTCGTCAACGGCTTTGATTTTGTGGATCATACCTTTGCCGCAGATATGGTTTGGCAGACAGCCGAACGGCTGCGCGCAGACGATGTTTTCATAGCCCTGTTCGGTCAATTCCATCATTTCGGCCGTCAACAGCCAGCCTTCTCCCATTTTGTCACCGTAGCCGATAATGTCCTTGACAAGGCTTTTGGTGTGAGTATAAGGAGTCGGCGCCAGAAACTTTGGTTCGGTTTTGACCGCGTCAATCAGAATGTCCTGCATTTTCGTCAGGTAGTTCATCAGCTTTTGCACCACGAATTTTTTCGCCGGGTTTCCCCCGTACAGGCTGATGTCCTCCAGACGGTTGTCCACCTTGAACAGCGCGAAGCCCATAATACCGGGAACGTTGATTTCACAGTCCTGCCCGCGCAGAAATCCCTCCAGATTGTTGTTTCCCAGCGCGGCGTATTTCACATAGATTTCGCCGACGATACCGACTTTGACCTTTGGTGTTTTCTGAACCGGAACGGCGGCGAAATCGTGAACGATCGCGTTCAGGTTTTTCCTTTGTTCTTTCAGAGACAGGCCGCGGCCCCGGTTAAACTGCTCCGAAAGGTCCGCAATCCATTTTTCAACCTTTTGCCCGCTGTCACCCTTGTTGATTTCGTAAGCCTCCGTCTGATTGTGCAGCAGCATCAGCGCGTCGCCGTAAACGACGCCTGCGACAAATTTCCGCACCATGGAAAGCGTGATCTGAAAGCCCGGATTCCGTTCCAGAAACGACAGATTAAGAGAAATCACGGGAACCTGTTCCAGGCCGGCTTTTTTCAGCGCCTTGCGCAGCAGATGGATGTAGTTGGAGGCGCGGCATCCGCCGCCGGTCTGGGTTATAATCAGCGCGGTTTTGTTCAGGTCGTATTTTCCGGAATGCAGTGCGTCGATAAACTGCCCGATGACAAGAAGAGCCGGGTAACAGGTGTCGTTATGAACGTATTTGAGTCCCTCCTGTACGATGTTGGGGCCGGTTGTGCTCAGCAGTTCAAATTGATAGCCGCAGTTTTTCATAACATTGACAATCAGCCGGAAATGAATCGGCGCCATCATCGGACACAGGATGGTGTAATCCTTTTTCATTTCCTTTGTAAACAGAAGACGCCCCTGCTTGTTGTATTTCAGTTTTGCCATAGTAACGCACCCCCTCACGGTTCCAGAGCGGCGAACAGGCTGCGCAGCCTGATTTTCACCGCGCCAAGGTTTGTGATTTCATCAATTTTGATCTGCGTGTAGATTTTATTGCCCTCTTCCAGAATCCTGCGGACTTCATCGGTTGTAATGGCGTCGACTCCGCAACCGAACGAGACCAGCTGAACCAGATTCATATCCGGTCTGGAACAGACGTATTTTGCCGCGGCGTACAGTCTGGCGTGATATGTCCACTGGTTTAAAACATCCGTATGGACTTTGCCGACTCTTCGGCTGACGATGTCCTCCGTAATGACGGCGGCGCCCAGACTGACGATCAGCTTGTCGATGCCGTGGTTGATTTCCGGGTCCAAATGATAAGGCCGGCCGCTCAGAATAATGATCGGAAGCTTTTCCCGCTCCGCCTGCGCGATCATTTCGTCGCCCCTTTGCCGGACCTGTTCCATGTACCGGCCGTATTCGCCGTACGCCGCTTTCGCCGCGCGTTTTACTTCTCGTACGGTGATGTCCGGAAAGCTTTTTTGCAGAATGGCATGCATTTTGACAGGGAAATCGTGTTTGCGGTGAATGCCGACGTAATCGTGAATCAGGTTGCGGCCCTCGAGCGTGCTCATGTTGGCGGCGATCACTTCCGGATAATAGGCGACAACCGGGCAGTTGTAATGGTTGTCGGAGATTCCTTCGTCGAAATTGTACGACATGCAGGGGTAGAAAATATTCTGAATCCCTTCGTCGATCAGCGCCTGCACATGGCCGTGCATCAGTTTCGCGGGAAAGCAGACGGTGTCGGACGGGATGGTGCTCTGTCCGTTCAGGTACAGTTCGCGGTCCGACATCGGGGAAAGCACCACTTCAAACCCAAGGGAGGTAAAAAAGCTGTGCCAGAACGGGAGCAGCTCGTACAGGTTAAGCCCCATGGGAATCCCGATTTTTCCCCTGGGCCCCGGCTCGGATTTGCGGTAGGAAGCCAGAAGATCCATTTTGTAGGCGACCATGTTCAGCTCGCTTTTCGAGTTGCGCTTGGTAACGGGCTTTTCGCAGCGGTTCCCGCCGATAAAGCGCCGGTTCTCCCCGAAAATATTAATGGTCAGTCTGCAGTGATTGCTGCACAAACCGCAGTTGGTTACTTTTACTTCGTGCTTGAAATTTTCGAGCTCTTCCGGGCCGACCAGCGTGGTTTGCGCCGCCGGTTTGCTCATGGCGTAAAGCGCCGCGCCGTAGGCGCCCATCAGACCGGAGATGTCGGGTCTGGTGACCTCCACGCCGAGCTCCTTTTCAAAAACGCGCAGTACCGCGTCGTTCAGAAAGGTTCCGCCCTGAACGACAATATTTTTCCCGAGTTCTTCGGCGTTCGGGACGCGGATGACCTTGTAGATCGCGTTTTTCACCACGCTGACCGAAAGGCCGGCGGAGATATCCTCCGTGGTCGCGCCGTCCTTCTGCGCCTGCTTGACCTGGGAATTCATAAACACAGTGCAGCGGGAGCCCAGGTCCACGGGATGCTCCGCGAACAGCCCGAGCTTCGCGAATTCCGGAATTTCGTAGCCGAGCGTGTTGGCAAACGTCTGCAGAAACGAACCGCAGCCGGAAGAACAGGCTTCGTTCAAAAAAATATTGTCCACAGCGCCGTTGCGAATTTTAAAGCATTTCATGTCCTGCCCGCCGATGTCGATGACAAAATCGACGTTTGGGCGGAAGTGTTTGGCGGCGGTAAAATGCGCGACGGTTTCCACAATGCCGTAGTCGATTCCGAACGCGTTTTTCAGAAGCTCTTCTCCGTAGCCTGTGACCGCGCTCTTCGAAATACGGAGATTTGGGTGTTCTTGATCAATACCGAGCAGATAGTCCCGGATGATAGGGACCGGGTTGCCGGAATTACTTTTGTAGATGGAGTCTAAAATTTCCCCGTCCCTGCCGAGCAGAACGGCTTTGACCGTGGTGGAACCCGCGTCGACGCCCAGATACGCGTCACCGCTGTATTTATCGATGTCGCCGCGCGGAGCTTTGCACTGCGCGTGCCTTTGGCAGAATTCTTCATATTCCGCCGCATTCCGAAACAGCGGAGGAATGGAGAGAAAGCTGCCGGTGGAACCGTATTTCCGGATGCTTTCCAGAGCTTCCACAAGATTTGTCTCAACCGCCCCGCAGTACGCAGCGCCGATGGCGACATAATAAAGGGAATCCTCCGGGCAGACGCCGGTTACCTTCAGTGCGCGGTCGAAGCTGTCGCGCAGCTGCGGCAGAAAAGTCAGCGGCCCGCCCAGATAAACCACCTTGCCGCGGATTGGCCGGCCCTGGGCAAGACCGGCAATCGTCTGGTTTGCGACGGCGGCGAAAATGCTGGCGGAGATGTCCGTTGCCCTTGCGCCCTGGTTCAGCAGCGGCTGAACGTCCGACTTCGCAAAGACCCCGCAGCGTGAAGCGATGGTGTAAATTTTCTCATACCGGGCTGCGAGGCTGTCCATTTCCTCCAACGAAACATTCAAAAGGGTAGCCATCTGATCGATAAAGGCACCGGTTCCGCCCGCGCAGGAACCGTTCATGCGCACCTCCAGTCCGCCGGAAAGAAACAGAATTTTTGCGTCTTCTCCGCCGAGCTCTATAATCACGTCCGCGTCGGGGATCAGCTTTCCGACCGCGATGCGGGTCGCGTAAACCTCCTGAACAAAGGGAAGGCCGCAGGTCTGGGAGATTCCCATTCCGGCGGAGCCTGAAACAGTCAGCTTTGCCGTCTCGTCCAGACTGAATTCACGGCGGACTTTTTCCAGAAGTTCCGTCATTTTTTCAGTGATTTTTGAATAATGCCGTTCATAGGAACGATACAAAATATTGCCTGTTTCATCCATGACGACGCATTTTATTGTGGTGGAGCCAACATCCAATCCAATTTTCATCGCAATGCCCTGCCATTTCCTCAGTCGTTTATATGTTAACAACTCATTCTAATTCAATCATAGCAAATCTGTCAAGGGATTCTTTTTTAAAATTGAAAGTCCGTCTTGTACTTTTGCCGCCGCGATGTTAAAATATTACTCGAAATCAACAGAGAAAGTACGGGGTGAACCTGATGCAGCTTTATGACATGATAGATCTGGACCAGCTGTCCGTGGAAGAAATCATGGATTTGATCGCGCTTTCCGACAGTATCCGCAAGAACCCCTGGGCCTATCGGGAGTCCTGCCGCGGCAAAATAATGGCGACGCTGTTCTACGAGCCTTCCACGCGCACAAAAATGTCGTTTCAGACGGCAATGTACCGTCTTGGCGGCGAAGTGATCGGCTTTGACAATCCGGAAAATACGTCGGTCTCCAAGGGGGAAAGCCTGAAGGACACCATCACGGTCGTCAGCGGGTATGCGGATGTGATTGTGATGCGGAATCCTCGGGAAGGCGCTGCGGCTGCGGCGTCGCTTTATTCAAAGTCTCCCATTATCAACGCGGGGGACGGCGGGCATCTGCATCCCACGCAGACTTTGACGGACCTTGTGACTTTATATAATGAAAAGGGAAGGCTGGACCATTTGAGGATCGGCCTGTGCGGGGACCTGAAAAACGGAAGAACCGTCCATTCGCTGATTCGGACGATGACCCGTTTTCCAGGTTCCTCTTTTGTTCTGATTTCCACCCCGGAACTGGCGCTGCCGAAATATGTGCGGGACGTTATGGACGCCGCGGGCTGTTGCTACACTGAGGCGGCAAGTCTTGAGCAGGCTCTTCCGGAACTTGACGTGCTATATATGACCCGGATTCAGCAGGAGCGTTTTGCAAGTCTTGAGGAATACGAGCGGCAAAAGGGAGTCTTTGTTCTGGACGGCGTAAAACTCAGAAGCGCCAGACCGGATTTGAAAATACTGCATCCGCTGCCCCGCGTGGACGAAATCACGGTCGATGTGGACAACGACCCGCGCGCTTCTTATTTTGACCAGACGGTCTACGGCGTATATGCCAGAATGGCCCTGATCCTGACCATTCTGCAGAGTCGGGACAGGCCGGAAAAAAGAAAAATTCCGCGTTCCACGCATCCGCACCGCTGCTCCAACCCAAAATGTATTACACAGACGGAACATTATTTGCCGAGCCTGTTTACGGAAGCCGGGGACATGCTTCTGTGCTCTTACTGCGACGGAGGCACCTTGATTTAGAGGGCTCCGGCCCTGCTTGCCATTTCCGGAAAACTGTGCTATGATGAAAAACAAGTGCTATTTAAAGTTTGGAGGACTTTATTTATGTCGGGCCATTCAAAATGGAATAATATTAAACGTAAAAAAGAAAAAACAGACGGAGCCAAGGCGAAGGTCTTTACAAAAATTGGGCGCGAACTGGCCGTGGCGGTGAAACAGGGCGGCGGACCGGACCCGAATGCAAATTCTCGCTTAAGGGACTGCATTGCAAAGGCAAAAGCTGCCAATGTTCCTAATGACAATATTGAACGCATCATCAAGAAAGCCGCGGGCGAAGGGGACGAAAACAAATACGAGACCATTCAGTACGAGGGCTATGGCCCGAGCGGAATCGCCGTCATTGTGGAAACGCTGACGGATAACCGCAACCGCACCGCCGGCGATATCCGGCATTATTTTGATAAGTTCGGCGGAAACCTTGGCCAAAACGGCTGCGTTTCCTTCCTCTTTGAGCGTAAGGGCGTTATTTTAATTGAAAAAGAAGGCCTTTCGGAAGACAAGGTGATGGAGGACGGACTGGAAGCAGGCGCGTCCGATTTTCAGTCGGATGACGACGTCTTTGAAATTGACACGGAGCCGGACGATTTCAGCGGCGTCCTGAACGATCTTGAAAAGAAAGGCTATGAATTCGTGTCTGCCGAAGTCGAAATGGTCCCCAGTACGACTGTGAAGCTGGAAGATCCGGATGCGGCTGTGAAAATGCAGCGCTTGCTCGACACCCTGGAAGACAACGACGACGTGCAGAACGTATGGCACAATTGGGATAATTCGGACCAGGATGAAGAAAACTAAACAAACCCGGCAAAGATCGTGATGAATGGTTCGGAGGCGGCAATATGACTGATCCGGCAAATCTGTGTATGAACTGCATGTCCGAAAAAACAGAAGAAGGGGCTTGTCCGCACTGCGGGTACCGCGGGGATGAGCCTCAGATGAAGCACGCCCTTCCGCTGAAAACGATGCTGCAAAATCGGTATCTGGTCGGCGTGGCCCAAAGAAGCAACGGAGAGGGAATTACTTACATCGGATATGACACCGTCTTGAACATTCCGGTCGAGCTGCACGAATTTTTCCCACAGACTCTTAGTGAAAGGGCCGCCAACGGAGCGGATGTGCGGGTCATCGGCGGCAGCGAAATTATTTTCAACGAGTCCTTTGCCCGTTTTTTAAGCTATTCAAGAGAAATTGCTCATATGCGGGAGCTTTCCGCGATTTTGCAGATTTATGATATTTTCGAAGAAAACCACACGGCGTACACCATTTCAGAGTGGAACGACAGCATTACGCTGCGTTATTTTGTAGAAAGAAGCGGAGGAAGGCTCAGCTGGAATACCGCTCGGCAGCTTTTTATGCCCGTCCTTTCGGCACTGAGTGTCCTCCATGCCCATTCCATCGGGCATCTTGGAATTTCCCCGGATACGCTTTCCATCATGGAGGATGGCCGCATGAAGCTCGGCGGGTTTTCCATCGGGGCCGTCCGGCAGATGGACACCGATCTGCCGCCGGACATGGTCCCCGGCTGCGCTGCCATCGAGCAGTATATCATGGATTACAAACCGGACGAGGCGACGGATGTATACGGCTTTGCCGCATCTCTGTTTTTTGCGCTGACCGGAACTCTTCCGCCGGACGCGTTAAAGAGAAGGAACGACCCTCGCCTTTATATTCCCACGGCTGTGCTTCAAACTTTGCCGCCCTATTTGGTTACCGCACTGGCCAATGCGCTTCAGGTATCCCCGGACCGCCGGACGCCGACCTTTGAACGCCTGCGCACGGAGCTTTCGCTTGCACCCGCGGTAACCGCCGCGCTGGAGGAAACCAGACGGATCGGCCGGGTTCAGACTAACGCCGAATCCCATCAGCAGAAGAGCCGGGAAAAGAAGAAGCGTGAGCTGCCGGGGTTTGTCTGGGTGCTTGCCTCATGCGCCGTGATGCTGGTCGTTTTTACGGCAATCGGGGTTTTCTGGATCAGCCGGACTCCTGCCGACAGCCGCAATCTGACGACCGGAACCACGGCGGAGACTTCGTCGGCTGCATCCTCGGAATCTTCGGGGCAGCAGTACTCCGCGAAAATGATGACGCAGGATTCTTCCGCTGAAGAACAGATCACCGTTCCGAATCTGGTGGGACAAAATTATGACCAGCTGGTTGCCGCCGTATCGTCCAACACGGAAACAGAGTACCAGGTTCTTCTTTCTTCCAGGCAGTTTTCCGATACGGTTCCGGAGGGATGCATTATCTCGCAGCAGCCGGCGGCAGATGGTAAGATGGCGAAGGGGACGGCCATTGTGGTGGTCGTCAGCGAAGGGACGGCGGTGAGGACTCTTCCTGAGATCGCGGGGGAAACTCTGCCGGATGCTTCTGAAGATGTGACTTCGGCGGGATTTGTTCCAACCAAAGCGGAAGCGTATAGCAGCAAAGTTCCGTCCGGCCTTGTCATCGGTTATCAGGACGCAAAGCAAGGCAGTCAGATGGCATACGGGTCCAAAGTCGTCATTGTTGTCAGTAAAGGACCGAACCCGAACCCTTCCGCCAATTCGTCAGGCGCTTCTTCCGGCGGTTAAAAACGAGGATGCACAAGGCCGGGGCAAAAAGCCCCGGCCTTAAATTTAGCGAACCGCATGACATGTAAAAAACTGCCCCGGCGCCGGCTTCGGCCGGCATTCCGGGACAGCGTTTTAATTTTATCAGACTCAGTCGCTGCTGAACGGAAGCAGAGCAAGGTGACGCGCACGCTTGATTGCTACAGTCAGTTCGCGCTGGTGATGAGCGCAGGTGCCGGTAACTCTGCGGGGAAGAATTTTAGCCCGCTCAGAGACAAAGCGGCGAAGCTTTGCGACATCTTTATAATCAATGGTATCGACTTTATCCACGCAGAAGCTGCAGACCTTTTTACGGCCTTTGCGGCCGCCTCTGCGCTCCCTTACGGGTCTGTCTTGATTGTCAGCCATGAGAAACCTCCTTATTCATTTTCAAACTAATGGTTGGTCAGAAGGGAAGATCGTCGTCGGACGGGATTTCCTCAAAATCAGCTGTATCGCCGTTTGCATACGCGGGCGCCGGCTGCTCACTGCGGTCATTCGTCGGACTCCCGGTCCGGGCGGAATAATTGCCGGAGGAAGCTGTTCCTTCCCGCTTCGGCTCTGCAAAATGAACGTTGTCGGCAATAATCTCAACCGCCTTGCGTTTATTTCCGTCTTTGTCGGTGTAAGACCGGGTCTGAATGGAACCCTGCACAGCAGCCAACTGGCCTTTACGGAAATATTTGCAGACAAATTCAGCGGTGTTGCGCCATGCCACGACATCAATAAAGTCCGTCTGACGATCGGTACCGGCTTTTACATAGGATCGGTCCACGGCAATGGTAAAACTGGTTACGGAGATCCCGTTCGGCGTATGCCGAAGTTCGGGATCCGCGACAAGCCTTCCCATTAAAACAGCGACATTCAGCATTTCAGGTCACGCTTCCTTTTTCTCTTCCGTCTTGTCCGTTTCCGGTTTCTTTTCCGGAGCTTCCTTCTTTACGGTCAGGGAACGGAGTACGCCGTCGGTAATGTTGTAAATACGGTCCAGTTCCGCAGTGAACTCCGGAGAACTGGTAAAGGCGATCAGCGTGTAATAGCCTTCTTCTTCCTTGTGAATCGGGTAAGCCAGTCTGCGCTTGCCCCATTCGTCAACATTGTCGATAGTGCCGTTTTCCGCGATCAGATCCTTGAACTTCTGAACGGTGGAAGTGATCCCTTCTTCTCCCAGTTTGGTGGAAAGAATAAATACGGTTTCATAGGAAATTTTTACATCTGCCATTGTTAAAACACCTCCTTCTGGACTTGTGGCCCCGGAACAGAGCCCGGAGCAAGGATAAAAGCCGCGAAAGCGGCTTATCATGCTTTATTATATCAGTCGGTGAGGAATCCGTCAATAGAAAATTTGTCCCGCGCGTTACAGCGATTTACAGATTTCTTTCAGATACTCACGGAATTCCGGCCCGATCTCCGGATGGTTCAGGCCGACCTCAACCTGAGCTTTCATGATTCCCAGCTTGTTGCCCATGTCATAGCGCGTTCCGGTGTAATCGACCGCAACCATACCGTCGCGCCGCGCGAGGGTGCGCATGGCGTCAGTCAGCTGAATCTCTCCGCCCGCGCCGGGGTCCGTATGGTCCAGAATGTCGAAAATCTCGGGGGTCAGAACGCAGCGGCCCAAGATGGAATAGAGGGAAAGCACCTTGTCCGGTGTCGGTTTTTCAACCATGTCGGTGCAGGAAAACCAGTTGTCCCTTAATGGCTCGACCTTCAGGGAGCTGTATTTGCCGATTGCTTCTTTTGAAACCTTTTTCACGCCCAGAACGCCCTTGCCGTATTCTTCGTAGGCCCGGATCAGCTGGGCGCAGGCGGGGTCTTCTCCGATGATGACGTCGTCTCCGTAGAGAACGGCAAACGGCTCGTCACCGACGAAGGACCTCGCGCAGCCGACGGCGTGGCCCAGCCCGCGGGTTTCCTTCTGGCGGACAAAGTAGAAGTTGGCCTTGTGGGCGATTCCGACGATCTCTTTCAGAATTTCTTCCTTTTCCGCGCCGCTTTTCGTCAGCCTAGCCTCAAGCTCCGGCACGCGGTCAAAATGATCTTCGATCAGGCCCTTGCCGCGATTTGTAATAATCAGGATATCCGTAATGCCGGAACGGACCGCCTCTTCCACAATATACTGTATGGCCGGCTTGTCCACAATCGGGAGCATTTCCTTCGGCATGGATTTGGTGGCGGGCAGGACTCTGGTTCCGAGCCCCGCCGCCGGAATAACGGCTTTTGTAACTTTCATATCTGAATTCTCCTAATAAAAGATGGATGGGATGTAAGAAAGAATTAAATAGCATATCCCAAGACAGATTGCGAGGGAAATGTTAACCCCGCCCTCTTCCTGCATCCGGACGGTGCTTTCCGAGGGGCGGGCGGTTTCTTTCCGAATCGCGCCGATTTTGCCGATGCAGTGTTTTAAATACATACGGTTTCCGGAAAAACCGAAAATAAACATCAGGATCAGCTGGGCGAAAAATACAAGAGCCGGCACCATCATTAAATAGAGCTGATAAGTGGGAAGTTTTGCAATGAGTCCCATCAGCTTTTCAATCTGATCGTTGCTTGGGGTCAGCGTGTCGCCGGCAATGCCGGTTTGCAGGAACAGGGACTGGTAAATCGGATTTAGAAAATGCTCGGATACCCAGGCGGACGCTATGTACAGGCCGAACATAACCGCCGTAACGACGGAACCGACTTTGTACATTTTTCGGTAAAGCATCCACGCTCCGGGAAAAAGAAAGGCGCAGAAATTAAACCTGTTTTTCCCGAATTTTTTCAGGTTCATAAAAATAGGCAGGTAGTACTGCGAGTTGCTCTGAACAAAACGCGCCACGTCGCCAACCGGAATATCGTCAATCGGTTCATTGGGATTAGGAATGCCGACGGAGGGGTAATACGGCGGCGGGCTGCCGGGGAAGCCGGTCTGCCCGTAATTTCCGTATGGCGGCGGAGGATTGTTTCCCTGCCCGCCATACGGAGCGTTGTTTTGCGTCCGGCTGGGCGGGGGTGGTGTAACGCCCGGGTACTCCGGACGGTCAGAGGACAGGGACTGGCCGCAGTGCTCGCAGAACAGGGCCTGGTCAGAGTTAAAAGAACCGCAGCGCGGGCACTGCTTCGTCCTTCCCTGAGTTCCGTCCTCTTTATGCTGCCTGGGCGGCGTCCAGGCGTCCGGTGTGCCGTGCTTGTCTTCGTAGACACATTTTCCGGCTTTCGCGTAGCAGTCCCGATGATACGGCGCTCCGCATTGGGGGCAGACTACAATATCGTCCTCGGCCGTGAATGTCTTGCCGCAGACCGGACATTTCAAACCGACATAATTCGTCATACTGGAACCTCCTTCAATGTTTCCATTGTATAAAAAATTCGGGAAAACTTCAATGTTTTGCCTCATAAGTTTTCAACTAATTCATAAATTTGGATCAAACAGACAAAATCAGTGTCTGTTTGACCCTGATCTGGAAAACGAACGCGCCGGATTCATAAAGTATTTTTTGACTTTAATCTTAAAATAATCTATAATCAAACGGATAGATTTTATTCTGAAGGATGATATGATGCTGCAATATGAAGAACTTCGGCTTTCGCTGCAGGGCCTGGAGCCGGAGCTGAAGGAACTGGCCGACGCGCTCGGCCTTGACGGCATGCGCAAGGAAATTGCCGAGCTGGACCAGAAGGCGACCGCGCCGGATTTTTGGGATAACATGGAAAAATCGCAGAAAATTCTTCAAAGGTCCAGTTCACTCAAAAATAAAATAGAATCTTATGAACGCCTGAAATCCGCTTATGAAGACCTGATGGCCTTGATTGAGCTGGCGGATGAAGAAAGCGACCTTTCTCTGCTGCCGCAGGCACAGCAAGAGCTGAACGAGTTCCGCGAGGGGCTTGATTCCATGCGGCTGACAACGCTCTTGACGGGCGAATACGACGCGAAAAACGCGATTCTGACGTTTCACGCGGGCGCGGGCGGCACGGAGGCTCAGGACTGGGCGGAGATGCTGTACCGCATGTACTGCCGCTGGGGCGAGCGCCACGGATTCACCGTGCAGACGCTCGATTATCTGGACGGCGAAGAAGCGGGCCTGAAAAGCGCCAGCATCCTGGTCAGCGGAGAAAACGCATACGGCTTTCTGCGGGGCGAGTCGGGCGTCCACCGACTGGTCCGCATCTCTCCGTTCGACGCTTCCGGGCGCAGACATACTTCGTTTGCCTCATTGGAGGTAATGCCGGAAATCGACGACACGATCGAAGTGGAAATCAACCCCGACGACATTAAAATCGACTATTACCGCGCGAGCGGCGCCGGCGGGCAGAAGGTCAACAAGACCTCCTCCGCCGTCCGGCTGACGCATATTCCAACGGGGATTGTCGTTGCCTGCCAGGTGGAACGCAGCCAGTACCAGAACCGCGACGTCGCCATGAGAATGCTTAAATCCAAGCTGATGGAAATCAAGGAGCGCGAGCATCTGGAGCGCATTGAGGATATCAAGGGCGTGCAGAAGGAAATCGCGTGGGGCTCCCAGATTCGCTCTTATGTGTTTATGCCCTACACCTTGGCGAAAGATCATCGCACCGGCTTTGAATCAGGCAACATCGACGCCGTGATGGACGGCGATCTGGACGGATTTATCAATGCCTATTTAAAATCCAGAAGCCAGGAGAAACTCGCCTCCGGGGAATGACCGAAATAGAAATGAGACCGCCGGGCGGTCTCATTTTTTTGTGTGCCGGTATAAAAGCTTCTGCATGCGGTTATCGTGGCCGAGGAACATCAGCCTGACGTAGTTTCCCGCGATTCGCGAGGCGAACCGGTCGGAATAGCGGTCCTGAAGTTCCCGCATGGATAAATTGGTGCTGATAATGGTGGGGCGGCGCAGCAGCAGCCGCGTGTTGACAATATTGTAGATGGCCGCAACAGAGAACGAGCTGCGGAATTCCGTCCCCAGGTCGTCGAGGATCAGCAGATCGCACGATTCCAGCAGACTGCCGGTGTCTCCGGTTTCTTCCCGGCCGAAGTGCTCGTTTTCCAAACGGGAAATCAGGTTGTTCACGGAGCAGTAAACTACGCCGTATCCCTTTTGCAGCACTTCATTCGCAACGGCGAGCGACAGGTGGGTCTTGCCCAGCCCGGTTGCGCCCTGCATAATCAGATTCTGGGAGGAAGCGGTCGAGAAAGTTTCCGCATATTTTCTGCAGTTTTGCAGAATCTCGCGCATCGCGCTTCTAGGGGAGCGTCCCGAACCGTGCTCCGGCTGATCCGGATAATAATCCAGAGAAAATCCCTCGAAAGTGGAAAGGGAAAGGGGAGTCAGGGCGTTGAGCCTGTTGTAGGCTTCTTCCTTCAGCACAATTTTCAGGCAGGAACACATCCGTCCGTCCACATAACCCGTATCCCTGCACTTTTCACAGTGATAAATCGGCTCCAGATCTTCCGCTTTCATGTTTACCGATCGGAGCAGATCAGAAATCCGGGACCGAAGCGAACGGTTTTCCTCATGAAGGCGCTCCAACTGTTCTTTCGCGTTTTTGCCGCCCAAAACGGCCTTGGCGGAGAAGACCGCCGTTTTTGCAAGGCGGCGCTCCAGCTCCTCTACCTCCGGGCAGACGCTGTAAAAAACGGCCCTGCGTTTCTCGGCCTGAGATTCGGCGGTCCGGCGGCGTTCCCGCAGAACCCGGCCGGCAGCCTCGTATACTTCCCGATCGTATCCCGTCAGAATCACTTCCTGTCAAAATTGTCAAATACGCCCGAACGCTCAAATTCATCCAGATCCTGGGAGAGGGAGCTGCTCTTGCCGCCCTTGCGCGCCGCCGCCCGCTCCATCTTTTCCCGTTCCGCCTGCAGCACGGTGGAAATATTGGCCTTTTTCCAGCGCTCCAGAATCCGGTTCATATAACTCGCGCTGAATTTTCCGGTCGCGTCCACGGCCCTGTCGTAGGCCTCACGGATCATGTCGGCGCTGAATTTCCACTGTGTAATCCAGAGGTCTGCGAACGCTTCTTCCTTTGTGGAGGGCGAGCGGTGGGGCATTCCGACAGCCTGCTCTACTTTTCGCCAGGCCTGGCGGCATTCGGTCAGCCGGCGGAGCTTTTCCTCCGCCTTTTCATGGGTGTTGATTTCTTCATCGGCCCAGTTCATCGCCATTTTCTCTATGTACCGCATGTTCGCTTTGCTGATGCTTGCGGTGTATTGCAGCAGCATGATGATCACGTCGCTGGGCAGGCCGAACTCGTCGTGGATCATCAGAAGCGTTGCGGATTCGCCGCCGGAAATCAGACGCCCCAAAACCTGCTGGGCAGATTGCATCAGGCACGAAATCTCCGTGGACTCTTCGACCCGTTTTGCAACGAATCCGCTGTCCGGTTTCTGCGGACGGGAAAGAACCCGGCGGGCGGAGCCGGAGGAATGGGACTCGGCGGGCGGCTGCTCCGGCTGTTCCGGGGCCTTTGCGTCCGGCGGCACGGCCTCGGGTTTCGTTTGCTGGTCCGCAGGGAAAAAACCGGCTTCCTGCCAGTAAAGCAGCGCGTCGCCAATGTCTGCCCGGTCGATTCCCAAAGCCGCCGCGACGTCCTGCGCTTCAAACGTTTCCCCCGCGTGGCGCAGAATCCATAGAAGAACCTTAAGCTGAACCGATCCGGCCAGCTTCAGATATTTATCAACGACGGAACAGGGGACTGCAAATACCGAATTCCATGCTCCCAAATTTACCGTATAACTCATTTCATCCCTACCCGATTTTTATTTCAACCGTAATTATAGCATAACCCCGCAAAATAGGGAACCTTGAATGTATGCGGATTTTTTTCTGTTTCCGGCTTGACAAATCAAAAGGTTTTGGATATAATAGCACTTGCACTCAGGGTGTTGCGAACGTAGCTCATCTGGTAGAGCGCCACCTTGCCAAGGTGGAGGTAGCGAGTTCGAGCCTCGTCGTTCGCTCCAATTCTTTTTTTAGAGAAAAGCCGCCGCGGAACTTCCGCGGCGGCTTTTTTAGGGAACGGCTGCAATATTTTGGTTCGTTGTTCACAAATCCTTCGGCACATGGTATAATAATAATGTTTGCGAATTTGAAAGAAGAGGGAAATCGATGGATGTAAGAAACAATGTCAGAAACGTCGCGATTATTGCTCACGTCGACCACGGGAAGACGACGCTGGTGGACCAGCTGCTAAAGCAGAGCGGAGTTTTTCGTGCGAACGAAGTAGTCAGCGAGCGGGTTATGGATTCCAATGACCTGGAGCGTGAACGCGGCATTACGATACTTGCCAAAAATACAGCCGTGATGTATGACGACGTCAAGATCAATATTGTGGATACTCCCGGCCACGCCGATTTCGGCGGGGAGGTGGAGCGGATTCTGATGATGGTGGACGGCGTGCTTTTACTGGTCGACGCGTTCGAAGGGTGCATGCCTCAGACCCGTTTTGTACTGAAGAAAGCGCTGGGACTTGGCAAAAAGCCGCTTGTTGTTCTCAATAAAATCGACCGCCCCGGCGCAAGGCCGGAAGAAGTGGTTGACGAAGTACTCGACCTGTTTATCGAACTCGGCGCGAATGAAGATCAGCTGGAATTCCCAGTGGTATACGCTTCCGCCCGCGACGGTTATTCCTCGGAGGATCCGAATGTCCGCGAGGGGGACATGAAGCCCCTGTTCGACGCCATCCTGAAAAACATTCCCGCACCGTCGGGAGATGCGGAAGGCCCGATGCAGGTCCTGTTTTCCAATATTGATTATGACGATTACGTCGGCAGGATCGGCATCGGCCGTGTAGAGCGCGGACATCTGCATGTGGGCGACAGCGCCGTCCTCTGCCACCGCGACGGGACAACCGCCAATGTAAAAATTACGAAGCTGTATCAGTTTGAGGGCCTCAAACGCCGTGAGGTGGAAGAAGCGCAGCTGGGTGACCTTATTGCCGTTTCGGGCATCACGGGACTGAACATCGGGGAAACCATCTGCTCGCCCGACCGGGTCGAGCCGCTTCCGTTTGTCAAGATCGACGAACCGACCGTTTCCATGATGTTTATGGTCAACAACAGCCCGTTTGCGGGAAGAGAGGGCAAATACGTCACTTCGCGAAACCTGCGCGACCGGCTGTTCAAGGAAGTGGAGACGAATGTCGCGATGCGCGTCGAGGAAACGGATTCTCCTGATACGTTCAAGGTTTCCGGCCGCGGCGAACTGCACCTGTCCATTTTGATTGAGGAAATGCGCCGTCAGAATTTTGAATTTCAGGTGACGGGGCCGCAGGTGATTTACAAGGAGATCAACGGCAAGAGGTGCGAACCGATTGAGCTTCTGATGATCGAGGTTCCGGATAATTATGTCGGCGCGGTTATGGAAAAGCTCGGTACGCGCAAAGCGGAGCTTGTCAACATGAGCGCCCGCGGAAACGGCACCACCCATCTGGAATTCAAGATTCCGGCGCGCGGCCTGATGGGATACCGGCAGGAGTTTCTGACGGATACAAACGGCAACGGCATTATGAACAGCGTGTTCGACAGCTACGAGCCGTATAAAGGCGAAATCGTCCAGCGTCCGCAGGGCTCGCTGATCGTCCATGA
Organism: Caproicibacter sp.; assembly: GCF_046707225.1. Taxonomy (NCBI): domain Bacteria; kingdom Bacillati; phylum Bacillota; class Clostridia; order Eubacteriales; family Acutalibacteraceae; genus Caproicibacter; species Caproicibacter sp. Next base: position 261,064 of record NZ_JBJKOP010000032.1, read on the forward strand.
GACGGGCGAATCCACAGGATACGGCCTTTTCGCCGCACAGGACCGCGGGAGGCTCTTCATCGGACCAGGCGTGGAGGTTTACGAGGGGATGATCGTCGGGGTCAGCCCGAAGTCGGACGATATCGTTGTCAATATCTGCAAAAAGAAACACGCGACCAACACCCGTGCTTCCGGCTCCGATGAAGCGCTGAAGCTGACACCGCCCAGCATCATGAGCCTGGAACAGTGTATTGAATTTATCTGCGCCGACGAACTGGTCGAAGTAACACCGAGCAGCATCCGGATGCGTAAAATGATTCTGAGTAAGGAACTACGGATGAAACAGGCCGCTAGGAAAAAATAATGAAATTCGTCATTTTAGACCTGGAGTGGAACGGCGCTTACAGCAGGCGGCTCAAGGGCTTTATGAATGAGATCATCGAGTGCGGCGCGGTAAAGGTGGACGAGAAATTTCATATTCTTGACACGTTTGAAATGTTCATTCGGCCTCAGGTCGGAAAAAAGATCAGCGGAAAAATCAGCGATCTGACCAGCATTACAAACGAGGATTTGGCCGACGGCCCGCAGTTTCTGCAGGTTGTCAGCCGGTTCCGGCGCTGGACGGGCGACGCCGTGGTGATGACGTGGGGGACTTCCGACATTCTGGCGCTGATTGAAAATTACCGCTATTTCTGCGGCAACAGACGAATTCCGTTCCTGAAACAGTATGTTAATCTGCAGGCTTACTGCGAACGCTGCCTTTCCTATGACCGGACCAAGCAGATGGGCCTTTCGACGGCCGCGCAGCTATTGGAAATTGACGACAGCGATTTGGACCATCACAGGGCGCTGGCCGACAGTATGCTATCGCTGCGCTGCTTTCAAAGACTATATAACCCTGAAAAACTGAAACCGTTCCTGCAGGATGCCGAAACCGAGGAATTTTACAATCGCATGGAATTTCGGACGGTGACGGTCTGCGACCTGAACCATCCGCAGATTAAAGCGTCGGACTTGGCCTTTTGCTGCGATTTGTGCGGCAGGCGCGCCCGGCGGTCTGGTAAATGGCAGCTTCGCAATAAAAGCTTCCGCGCCCCGTTTATCTGCAAGCACTGCGGGCACCGGTTTTACGGCAGGGTTCAGTTTAAATTGAAATATGAAGGCATGATTGTAAAAAAAGCGGTTCTGCCGTTTCAGGAAGAACCGAAAAGTCCCGAAGAGGCGCAGAGCGCGGAGACGCCAAAAGAGAGCGAATAAGCTCTCTTTTTTTGTCCGTATCACCGCAAAACAGGTTTCTCGTTGTACTCATCGGCGTTGTGTGCTACAATCGAAATCACAGAAAAAAGCGGAGGCTTGGTATGATATTGCTGGAAAAACAGGTGAAGCTAAATCGGAAAAATGGGGTTGAATTCCTGACATTTCCGGCATTGGAGGCTCTGCCATGTGTGCGTCATGCGTTTTCCACGCGGATCGGCGGAGTCAGCCGGAATGAATTTTCTTCTCTCAATCTGGCGTTCGGCAGGGGGGACCCCGACGAAAACGTGACGGAGAACTACCGGCGCATCTGCGCGGCGGCAGGCTTCGACGCGGACTCGCTGGTCTCGTCCTCACAGGTGCACAAAACCGTGATTCGCCGGGTTGGACGAAAAAATTGCGGGGAAGGGTTTTTAAAGCCGAAGCCCGCGGGCGTGGACGGTCTGATTACGAACGAAACCGGAGTAACGCTGGTGACGCACTACGCGGACTGTGTGCCACTTTTCTTTGCGGATCCCGTTCATCAGGCGATCGGCCTTTCGCACGCCGGCTGGCGCGGCACAGCCGCACGCATCGGTGCGGAAACGGTTCGGGTGCTGTCCCGGGAATTCGGCAGCTTTGCGCGGGACCTGGTCTGTGTCATCGGGCCGTCGATCGGCCCCTGCTGCTTCGAAGTCGATTCCCCGGTCTATGAGGTTTTTTCGCGGATGACGGATCTTTCGCCGGATGAATGGATTCATAAGGACAGCGGCGGAAAATACCATATTGATCTGTGGGAAGCAAATCGGCGCGTTCTGGTGCGCGCCGGCGTGCCGGAGCAGAATATCACGGTTTCCGGATTGTGCACACAGTGTCATTCCGACCTCCTGTTTTCCCATCGGGCGACCAAAGGAAAACGCGGCGGTCTTTCCGCGTTTCTTGCCCTGAAAGGGGAGGAAGACCATGCGGATTGAGCACTGTACGCTTTGCCCGCGCCGTTGCGGTGTCCCGCGCGAAGCAGACGAAGGAAAAGGATTTTGCCGAATGGGGGCGGACCCGGTGGTAGCCCGCGCCGCGCTTCATTTCTGGGAGGAACCCTGCCTGAGCGGGACGCGCGGCTCCGGTGCCGTGTTTTTCACGGGCTGCTCGCTTCAATGCGTTTTCTGCCAGAATTATCAGATCAGCACGGAGCGGCGGACGGGCAGAATACTGACCCCGCGGGAGCTGTCGGATGTGTTTCGGCGTCTGGTGTCGCAGGGCGCCCACAATATCAATCTTGTCACGGCAACGCACTTTGTGCCGGCTGTGGTTCAGGCGCTGGTTTTGTGGAAGCCGCCGGTTCCGGTCGTCTACAACTGCGGCGGATATGAGACACGGGAAACGCTGCGGATGTTGGAAGGTTTGGTGGACATCTACCTGCCCGACCTGAAATATGCCGACGGGGAACTGGCCGGACGCCTTTCCGGGGCGGAAGACTATGTGCGGGTTTCGCGCGCCGCCGTACTGGAAATGGCGCGGCAGACCGGTCCGGCTGTTTACGAGGAAGACGGAACGATGAGCAAGGGGACACTGGTGCGCCACCTGATGCTGCCGGGCCACACACGGGACTCCATCGCCGTGCTGGACTGGCTTGCGGCGAATCTTCCGGGGGTCCCCGTCAGCCTGATGGCCCAGTATGTGCCCTGCGGCAAAGCGGAGCAGATTCCGGAGCTGAACCGACGGATCACGCGGAGAGAATACGAGAAGGTTCAGAATCACCTGTTCTCGCTGAACCTGGACGGTTATGTTCAGGAGCAAAAGTCGGCGAAAAAAGATTTTATTCCGTCGTTTCAGCTGGAAGGATTGGAATGCCTTGACAGGCGTTAAATATTGATGTAAACTATATCATATAGTAATTGATACTATATGTGATGGGATGCGATATAACATGGAAAAGAACGCAGGACAAACGAGATGCAAATTGAGCAGAGAAGAACTTCAGCTGCCGAGCTATACCGCTCTGGAAGAGATTCTCAACGCGGTCACGCACGGCCTTGGGGTATTGTTTGCCATAGCCGGGCTGATTTTGCTGCTGATAAACTGCAGGCGGGACGCGGTTACCCTGATCAGCGTCTCCATATTCGGCGGCACCATGATTCTGCTGTATCTGGTATCGACCCTGTATCACGGCATGGGTGTTTGCAGGGGAAAGCAGATTTTGCGGATTCTGGACCACTGCACTATTTTTTTACTGATTTCGGGTACCTACACGCCCGTTTCCCTGCTTTGTTTTGGCGGTACGACCGGTTGGGTCCTGTTCGCTATCGTCTGGGGTGTTTCTGTTGTGGGGATTGTTTTGAACGCAATCAGCGTTCAGCGGTTCCGGGTCTTTTCCATGTGCTGCTATCTTGGCCTGGGGTGGGTGGTCATTTTCTTTTTCAAGCCGCTGATTGCCGTCCTTGACGCCGGCTCGGTAAGGAACCTGATCGTCGGCGGAGTCTTTTACACGGTCGGCGCCGTTCTTTACGGAATCGGAAAAAAGAGAAAGTACATCCACTCCGTCTGGCATCTGTTTGTTCTTGCGGGAAGCGTTTTTCATTATTTTGTTGTTTACCGCATCGCTCTGCCGATGTAAGGGCTTAAAAGTGAAATTTGTGATATCCGGCTGCCTGCCTCCATATATTAAACGGAGGCGGGTTTTTATGTTTTTATCGGTGAAAATTCACAGGTACTTTCTTTTTATAGCGATTGCAGTACTGCTTGTATCAGGTTTCTGCGGCGGAGCCGTTGCGGCGGTTCAGCAAGCGGGAGCGGACCGCGGCGTACCGCTTCCCATCATTATGTACCACAGTATTTTGCGCGAGTCGCGCAGGCAGGGGAACTATACCGTATCTCCCGATACCTTGGATAGCGACCTTGCGTGGCTGAAAAAGAACGGTTATCAGACGGTTGTGGTTCAGGATCTTCTGGACTATGTAAATCGGCAGGTTCCTCTACCGGAGAAACCCGTCATGATAACTTTTGACGACGGGTTTTACAATAATTATTACTATGCCTTTCCAATTGTGAAAAAATATCAGGAAAAGATCGTAATCTCGCCGGTCGGTTATTACACGGATTTGTATACCGGCGGCGATGCGGACCATGCGAACTACTCCTATCTGACCTGGGGGGAAATCGACGAAATGATGCGTTCCGGCCTGGTCGAGTTTCAGAATCATTCCTATAACCTGCATTCGACCAAAAAGAGGTATGGAGCCCTGAAATTAAAAAAGGAGAGCACTTCGGCCTATCAGTCTGTACTCAAGCAGGATCTGGAAAAAATGCAGCAGGAAATGAAAGAAAACACCGGCTATACGCCCACCGCGTTTGTTTATCCGTTCGGAGCCGTCAGCAAGGAGTCGATCCCGGTTTTACATGAAATCGGATTCGAGGCAAGTATGAACTGCATGAAAAAAATGAATTATATCACGCGAGACCCGGACTGCCTATTCGGGCTTGGGCGATATATCAGGCCGACCGGAATTTCCAGCGATTCTTTTTTTCGTAAATTAGGATTGAAGTAACCTGTCATTTACGAAGAAGAATCCGTTCGATGAAATGGTAGACGACCGCCATGACGCTGGCGGAGAATAAGAACATCGGCACCAGAATCAGCAGCATTGGAATTGTGGGGGCGGTTACTTCAAATACGGCAGGGAAGAAGACCAGCGCCAGAATGAAAGCGGCGGTCATGGAAGCAAAGAGAAACGCTCTGGCCGTATTAAACGGAAGGCAGACTTTAAACAGGATTAAAAGCCCGGTGTAACCGGTAATCAGAACGGCGAGCGAGGATTGTTCCGCCGCGGAAAACCCGAGGTACGAAGAGAGGGAGACAAGAAGCAGAATATTAAGGGTCATCGTTACCGCACCGGGCAGCGACTTTTTCATGACATTCCCGATAAAACTTCCGTGCAGGCGGTCCCGGTTCGGTTCCAGCGCGAGGAGGAAAGACGGCGTTCCGATGGATACGGCATTGATCAGCGTAAACTGAATCGGCTGAAACGGATACGCGGATGCCAGAAACAGGAAGAATACCGCGATGGCGGCGGAAAAGATGGCTTTGACAAGGAAAAGGGACGCCGATCGCTGCAGGTTGTTGATGCAGCGGCGGCCCTCCGCAACGATGCGGGGCATGGAGGAGAAATCGGAATCCATCAGGACAATCTGAGAAACGGTGCGCGCGGCGTCGCTTCCGGAGGCCATTGCTACGCTGCAGTCGCTCTCTTTCAGGGCGGGAACGTCGTTCACACCGTCTCCCGTCATGGCAACGGTATGTTTTTTTTCTTTCAATGCCTGGATTAAGGTCAGTTTCTGCTGCGGTGTCACCCTTCCAAAAACCGTGAAACGCTCGGCGGCTTCCTTCAATTCTTCCTCGCTTTTCAGCTGGGATGCGTCCACGCAGCGGTCGGAGTCTTTCAGCCCGGCTTTTCCGGCGATGCTTGCCGCCGTTCTGACGTCGTCCCCCGAAATTACTTTCAGCTCGACGCCCTGGTCCGCAAAATAGGAGAGAGTTTCCCGCACGCCCGGCCGGATTCTGTCGCTGAGCAGGACGAGAAGCAGCGGGGTGAGGCCGTCCGGCAGGTCATGATCGCCAAGAGGACTGTCGGAATGAGCCAGCAGAAGAACACGCTTGCCGCGGTTCGCGTATTTTTCCACCTGCGGCCTGATTGTTTCGAACTGATCTTTCAAGATAAATTGCCCTGCGCCGAGAACAAAGCTGCCTTTTTCCTGAAAACACGCGCCGCTCCATTTCCGAGCGGAAGAAAACGCGATCTTGCCGGTGCAGGTCCAGCCCGGGGACTGCGGCATGATTTCCCGAACGGCGGTCATGGTCGGTGAGTTGTCGTCCATGGCGTTTGCAAGTGACGAAAGCGCTTCCTCTGCCTGTTCCTTTGTGATGTCGCTTAGCGGTACGACTGTCTCAGCCTGAAGGGTTCCCTGTGTCAGCGTACCGGTTTTGTCCAGACAGAGGGTATCCACGTGAGCGAGTGTTTCAATCGAGTACAGCTCCTGAACCAGCGCCTTATGCCGCGACAGCCTGAGCACGCCGACGGCCAGAACGACGCTGGTCAGCAGTACCAGCCCCTCCGGAATCATTCCGATCAGGGCGGCGACCGTCCCGACCACGGCGGGCCGGAGCGCCTGCCCGGAAACGGCCATCTGCTTGTAGAACATCAGAACGCCGATGGGAATAATGGCAAAACCCGTAATTTTGATGATGCGGTTGATCCATGTCATAATTTCGGAATTGGGCTTTTTCAAATAGCGAACGCTTCCCGCGATCTGCGAAGCGTAATTTTCTTTTCCAATGTGCTCCACCTGCGCCCTGCAGCTGCCGCCGGCCAGAAAGCTGCCGCTCAGCAGGCTGTCGCCGCGCTGCTTTGACACCGGGTCGGATTCGCCGGTGATCAGGGATTCATCTGCTTCGCATTCTCCGTCCAGAATGACGCAGTCCGCGCAGACCTGATTTCCCGTTGAAAGAAGCAGGACGTCGTCAAGAACAAGTTCGGAAACCGGAATTTCGTTTTCTTTGCCGTCGCGAATGACATGGGCCTTCGGAGCGGTAATGAGAGACAGACGGTCAATCATTTTTTTCGCCCTGATTTCCTGAATGGTGCCGATCAGTGTATTGCAGACGATTACACCGAGAAACAGAAGATTTTTATAGGACCCGACCATAATGATCAAGGAAGCGAGAATAAGATTTAAGATATTAAAGGGAGTAATCAGGTTGCTTTGAATAATCTGGCCCACCGTGCGGGTTCCGGATTCCTCTTCGCCGTTTGCAAGGCCGTGATCCCGCTGAAATTCAACCTGATCTGAATTCAGTCCGGATGAATAGTCGGGGTGAAAGCGTTTACAATAAGAATTGTTATTTTCCATCATGATTCCGTTTTCCCAGCTTTTTTTATGTTTTGTTGTCTACTATCGTATCATAAAAATAGCAGTTTCATGGAATGTTTCCAATAAATTGTTAAAAACTTAAAAAACAGTTCATCTTTTTCGTTATAATTAACAAATAGAGTTGATTCATACGGGGAGTTTCGATTTATAATTTATCTTGTTTCGCGTTGGTAATGTGATATAATTGTCAATTGTGGCCTGAGGAGCGGAAATTTGAAAAAAAGGAGATGACCGCTATTATTCAAGCTGTGAAAGAAAGCATCAGGTTTGACTTTTTTCAGCGGGTTCAACTGATCTGTGCGGATTTTGATCGGTCTTTGGTATTATTGCTGGCTGCCTCGATTTTTGCCCCGTTTTATTTCAGTATGGTTATCATAATCGGCATTGCTCTGATGACGATGGTTAACTGCAAAAAAAGGGTTCGCGCATTTGAGGCCCCTTATACGAAATTCCTTTTCGTTTTTTTAATTGTTACATTTTTTGTCGCTGCAATTTATGACAATTATATCGGTATGGCTTATTCCATCTTGATTTATGCGGTTGTAAGTTGCGCGTTGTTTATACGCAGTATCATGACGCGTTCAATTTTCAATCAGGCGATGGATCTGATTTGTGTCGGGAGCATTATCAGCCTGTTTGTGGCGTTGTATCAAAAAGCTTCTACATTCGCAAGCGCTCCGGATTACAGGCCGGTGTCTGTGTTTACCAATGCAAATTATTATGGCATGATTATTGAATTTGTTGTGTTAATTGCTCTTTACCGTGTTTTTACGAATTCTGAACTGAGTGCATTTTACTTTGCGGTGATCGGCCTCAACTTTATCGGCCTGTATCTGACCGCAAGCTTCTCTTCCTTCACCGCGATGTTCGCGGCGGTCACTCTGATGCTTCTTTTGAAAAAGAAAAACAAAATTGCGCTGATATTTATCCTTTCGGTTGGAGTATTGGCCGGGCTGCTTACAATCTTTCCGCAGCTGATGCCAAGAGGCTCGCAGGCGATTGACCATACGCTTTCACAGCGGCTTTCCATTTGGTCGGCATCTGTAAAGGGGATTGAACAGCATCCGTTTTTTGGCCGAGGCGCCATGGCCTATCAAATGATTTATCAGCAGTTCTCCGGTTACAAAACTTACCATTGCCACAACTTGATTCTTGACATTTTACTGAATTTTGGGGTAATCGGATTTGGTGCCATAGGAATTTACTTTGGCGTGCAGGCAAAGCTTTTGCTTCTGCGGTTCCGCAATCATATATTTATGGATATGAACATTCTGATGACAGCCGCCGCTGCCGCTGTTTTTGTTCACGGACTGACGGACGTCACGATTTTGTGGATTCAAACGGGCGCCCTTTTTGCACTGATCTATTCTTCTACCGGAATCGGGTCGGATTATATTGATAAAAACGTACGGGTTCCGAGCTTGCTTCCCGACTATTCCGGAGATCCGGTTGCGGCTTTGTACCTGAAAAATTAATCGATGCTCCTGCCTTCGATTGGCGGGAGCTTTTTTGAGTTTGGAGAATAATTGGCTGAATCCTATCGAAAGTCTCAGAAAAAAGTGAAATTAACAGTTGCAATATCAACCGCAACGTGATATAATATCAACCGTCGTCAAAAATGATTACTTGACAGTCGCGCGGGTCGCGCCGCAAAATTGAGAATAACACATGGGCCTGTAGCTCAGCTGGGAGAGCGTTCGGTTCGCATCCGAGAGGTCGTGGATTGTTTGTAAAACCACATCGGGCTCAGCGCCATCAAAGCAGTAACCTGTCTTATCATTAAAATTTCATATGGGCTTGTAGCTCAGCTGGGAGAGCGCCGCGTTCGCAACGCGGAGGTCGACGGTTCGATCCCGTTCAGGTCCACCAATATGGGGCATCGTTAATAACGATGCCCCATATTTTTTATATTTAGATTTATAATGTCGTTACGAGATACTGTTAGTAAAAATTTTTTAAGGCGTAATTTGTTTGCTTGCATATTTCGAGAAAATGAAATATAATGATTGCAAATTCTTATGAGGTGAAGGATCATGGATTATATGACGGTTAAGGAAGTTGGAGAAAAATGGAGCATCACTAGCCGGATGGTGAATTACTACTGCGTAGCCGGGCGAATTCCAGGCGCCATAAAAAAGGGAAACCTTTGGCTTGTTCCAATCAAATCAGATAAACCAATTGATTGCCGCACACGGGGAGGCAAGAAAAGTGACTTCCTTCAAAAATAAAGAACCGCAACACGGTTTTCGATATGCGCTAACTACAATCGGGATGATTACCGCCGCGACAGGGGTCGGTTGGATATTCCGCATCGCCGGTTTTCCCGAGACGAACATTGTGATTGTTTACCTTCTCTCTATTCTGATGACGGCTCGACTGACGCGTGGATACGCCTATGGAATTTTTGCATCCATTCTTTCTACCTGCACGTTCAATTATTTCTTTACCACGCCATACTACACGCTGTCCGTCAATGATCCGTCCTACCTGATCACTTTTGTAATCATGACGCTCACCGCATTTATTACCAGTACTCTGACTTCCAAAGTGAAGAAAAATGCTCTGGATGCACAGGGAAAAGAATCAGAAACGAGCGCTTTGTTTCAGTTGACCAATCGGCTGACTGATGCCGCAGACGTGTCCGATATCGCCGGCATCACTACGGATACGATCAGTAGCATTATGAACTGCCGTGCCGCCTGCCTTTGCTTTGACGAAAGAGGCCAACCCGAACAGAGCTTTATTCAACAGCAGGGTGCGGGGAAACAGGTTCGACGTAAGGTAGAGGACACCGCTGAACTAAAACACCGTATGGAAGGTCTGCGAACCGCTTATGATATAGGCGATGAGTTTTATGATTGGCCGATTTACGGCAGAGAAGCCATCTTGGGCGTTTTGAGAATACCGGTAGAAACCGCCGTTTCCATGAGCGAGCCGCAGAAGCGCCTTTTGCGCTCCATGATTGAAAGTGCCGCGCTTGCCATGGACCGCTTCCGCAGCGCAATGGAGCAGCAGAAATCAAGGGAAGAAACGGAACAGGAGCGGTATCGTGGAAACCTTCTGCGCGCAATTTCTCATGACCTCCGCACGCCTCTCTCCGGCATTATGGGCACATCTGAAATGCTGATGGGTATGACCCAAAAAGAGGATGAGCGCTACACGCTGGCTTCAGACATCTATAAGGATGCCGATTGGCTTCATTCCATGGTGGAGAACATTTTAAATCTGACACGCCTTCAGGATGGTAAGCTTGTCCTGAGCAAACAGATGGAAGCGGTGGAAGAAGTGGTAGGTGTTGCGGTTGCGGCTTTTTCAAAGAGAGAACCGGAGCATGAGATCGTTGTGCGGGTTCCCGACGAGATGTTACTAGTTCCGATGGATGCAAGACTGATAGAACAGACACTGGTCAACCTCATTGATAATGCCATAAAGCACACACCGCCAAATGGAGAAATCGACGTTTGCGTTAAAGAAGATAAAGGGAAGGCATCTGCCGTGTTTACTGTCGCAGATCGCGGAACAGGAATTGCGGAGGAAGATTTGCCTCATATCTTTGAAATGTTTTACACGACTCGCACAAAAGGGGCTGACGCTCAGCGCGGCGTCGGCTTGGGGCTTGCCATTTGCAAATCAGTCATATCCGCGCACGGGGGAATGATTACGGCCCATAACAGGCATGACGGACCGGGTGCGGAGTTTGTGTTTACGCTGCCTATGGAGGTGAAAAACAATGTTCAACAGAAATGAACAGATTCTCGTTGTGGAGGATGACACGCAAATCCGGAATTTCATCTGCTATGCGCTGAAGCAGGAGGGGTTTTCCTATACAACGGCCGGTACAGCGCAGAACGCACTCTCTCAGCTGGTATCCGGGCAGATTGATCTGATGCTGCTCGATCTCGGCTTGCCGGATTTCGATGGAATGGAAGTAATCAAAAAAGTCCGCGAATGGTCCGAGATGCCGATTATCGTTGTTTCGGCTCGCGATCAGGATAAGGAGAAGGCTGCGGCATTGGACGGTGGAGCCGACGATTATCTGACAAAACCGTTTTCAGCCACAGAACTTATGGCCCGTATCCGCGTTGCGCTTCGCCATCTGCGTAAAATTGAAAGCAGCAAAACGCAGTCAATTCTTTCTGTGGGAAAGCTGAAGATAGACTTCGACAAGCGATTGATTTATCTGGAAGATGCGGAACTGCATGTCACACCGTTGGAATATGATCTTTTGGCCCTGTTTTTTAACAACATCGGGAAAGTACTGACGACAAAATATATTTTAAAGGAGATTTATGGCGTCGGATATGGTACGGATACACAGGCGCTTCGGGCGCTGATGGCCGGGCTCAGGAGAAAAATTGAGAAAAACCCTGCCAGGCCACGGTACATATTGACTGAGATAGGCGTAGGTTATCGGCTCGTGGATGAGTAAATTAAATACAGTTAATGCCGCTTTGGGATTCCCAAGGCGGCTTTTCTGTTTCTCACAGCTTTCTCACAGAAAACGGCACCCTCTCACACCCAAGTCACAGGATAAGCGCTAAGATAGCACTGCAAAGAAACCATGAGGCTTCAAAGGAGGCTTTGATTTATGAAAACATTTGAGACGACTGACCGAAGCAAGTCTAGAGTAGATACATACATTTCAAATTTTATGAAGCGGCACCCATTTGCTGCATTTCTCATGGTTTTTGTTGGAGGGCCGCTTATCACTCTTCTGGCCGTTGCTGCGGCAGTGTATTTAATTGCGTTGCCGCTGGGATTCATTATGGGGTGGTTTTAATGAAAGAGAAGGAGGTCTTGGTTGTGATGAAGACTCAGGAACTATCAGAGTGCAAAAAGGAACTGACGGCGCTTTGTAATGCGGTTAAAACATTCGCAAGTGAAGGAGAGTATCAAAAATGCAAAGCGCTGATTTTTGATGCTATGGGGAAATATCCGAATGCTCCGGAGCCACACAATCTGCTTGGCGTACTGCTTGAAAAGCAGGGGGACCATCCTGCGGCTATGAAACATTTTCGCGCCGCCTGGGCGCTTGACCCCACATACCTGCCGGCGAAACAAAATCTCGACAGCTTCGGGACCTTCTTCTCACATGGCAGTTATGCGTTTGATGAAAACGATTGTCCGGAGGAAATGCACGATCAGTATAGAATCAATTACGATGAACGTGGCATTGGCCACATTGACAGGAGAAATTGCAAATGAAACCGTTTGGAAACACAGAGGCAAACAAGCATTATACCATCGTGATCGGCTGCGGCAGGTTGGGTGCAAACCTTGCGAATGCGCTCTCTGACGAGGACGGAAATGTCCTGATTATTGATAAAAACAAGGACGCTTTCCGCAAACTGTCGCCTTCCTATGGAGGGCTTACAGTAGTCGGAGACGCCACGGATCTTGGTGTCTTACAGGAAGCGCAGATTAATAAAGCAGACGTCGTTGTTGCTGTAACAAATAATGATAACGCAAACATCATGGTAGCGCAAATAGCTCGTGAATTATTTCAGATTGACCGTGTGATAGCCAGACTATATGATCCTGAACGAGAATGTGTTTATCGTGAGTTTGGGATTGATACAATCTGCCCCGCCATTTTGTCCGCCAAGGAAATTGATAAGATCTTAGCAAAAACAGATATGTCTGCGGCCGATTCTCAGGAGGGAGAAGCATGAAAACAAGAGTGTTGCTGATTGGAGGAAGAAACAAGGCAAAATCCCTGGCTTCTTCTCTAATCAATAAGGGATATCATGTAACGGTGATTAACGATACATATGAGGATTGTATGAAACTGGCTGAAATTGAAAAGCTGACGGTCATCAACGGAGACGGCACAAGGCCGTTTGTCCTTGAGGATGCCAATGCAGGTGACGCTGATATCGCAATTGCGCTGACCTCGAAGGACGAGGATACACCCATCCGTCGATGCCGACTCTGAGTATCTCTAAAGCATCCGATGAAATCACGAAGATGCATAGCTATATCAAGGAAAATTTCAATTACACAATGACATTATTTCGCCCGCCAATGGGCGAATTCTCTGAAAGAACGCTTGCTTTAGTACAAAGCCTAAAATATAGATCAGTCTTTTGGAGTTTCGCCTATGTTGACTGGGATCCTCAAAAACAGATGGGGTCTGATAAAGCGTATAAGAAAGTGGTGGGCAGTCTTCATAACGGAGCAATTTACCTACTTCATGCCGTTTCCAAAGATAATGCGGAAATATTAGGTTCCTTTATCGACAAGGCAAAAGAAGAAGGCTATGAATTTGCGAGATTGTCTTAATAGTTTTAATTTCGGGCTGTAATTTTCATATTTCTATATATTAAGGGCGTTTCTGATCAAATCAGAAACGCCCCAGATTGTCGAAGAACCCACCTGACGCGTTAAGCGAAGGATGGGCTCTTTTTACAATTTGCGTGAAGAGAAAATAGAAAATGAAAAATCAACATAAAGCCGGAAGAATGACGATCCCGCCACTTCCA
>NZ_JBJKOP010000033.1:0-1616 GCF_046707225.1 Caproicibacter sp.
GGCCGCAAGGGATATTTCACTGTTTACCGGAAAAACCGGCCAATTTATTTTTATCAGCTCCGCGTCCGCTTATCAAAAGCCGCCCGTCCGTTATCCGATCACGGAAAGCACGCCGCTCCGCAACCCTTTCTGGAGCTATTCCAGAAACAAAATCGCTTGCGAAGAGCTGTTTACGGCGGCGTACCTCTCCGAGGGTTTCCCTGTTACCATCATACGCCCCAGCCACACTTATAGTGAACGAAGCGTTCCGCTTGCCGTTCACGGGGAAAACGGTTCCTGGCAGGTTCTTCAAAGAATCCTTTCAGGGAAACCCGTCATCGTCCACGGCGACGGGCTGACGCTGTGGACGTTTACGCACGCGGACGATTTTGCGAAAGGGTTCTGCGGCCTGCTCGGCAACCCGCACGCGATCGGCGAAGCGGTTCACATTACAAGCGACGAAGCGATTACCTGGAACGACGCCTACGAGGCGATCGGCGCGGCTCTCGGCGTTAAGCCGAACCTGGTTCACATTCCGTCCGACTTCCTCGCGGCGTTCGACCCGGAGCTTCTCGGCAAGCTGCTGGGCGACAAGGCGTACTGCGGCGTGTTCGACAACACCAAGCTCAAGAGTCTGGTCCCGGGGTTTCAGGCTGAAATCCGGTTTGCCGACGGCGTGCGGCGCAGCGTGGAGTACCTTCGTTCCCACCCGGAGCTGCAAACGCCGGACCCGGAATTCGACGCGTGGTGCGACCGCGTCGTCGCGGCGCATTTCGCGGGGATGAAGGAACTGGGGAACGGGTAATCCCCAAAATATTACAAATTTGAAGAGGGACCCCGGATTTCCGGAGCCCCTCTTTGTATCGGAAAAGGAAAATAAGGAGCGCTCTAAATTGAACGTATAAGGTTCTGATAAGGGTTTGCGAAAAATGGCCCGAAAAAAGCAACCGACCATTTTTGCAAAAACAGATTGACAAAAAATGACATTGTGATCGTAGGAAATTATGAGTCTAATCTGTTATTAAATTTTGTCGGTTCGGGAACTATAGCCCCATCCGCAAATTAATTCTAAATGGAGTGTTATAACATGACAATCAACCCGTTATCCGCCACGCAAATAGCTTCCCTCATTGATTCCAAGAGCAAACCGAAGCAAGGGACAAGCTCCGCTTCTTTCGCAGAGAAACTGAACAGCGCTTCAAAAAGTAATCAGGATACCGTCCAGCTTTCCGAAAACCAATCCGGGCAAACGGCAAACATCACGGAGGCGGGGCGGAACTCGACCGGGACAAAAACTTTGACTGCCGCTCAAAAACAGTATCTGCGGGAAAAATATCATTTGGCGGATTCTTCCGGCCTGTCCGATTCCCAGTTAAACAGCCTTCTGGCCGACCTGACCAACGACGGCGCTTTGTCTTATCAGGATTACCGGAGAGCCCATATACGCGTGTGCGCTCTCTTGCCCTCAGGCGCTGTCTTTCCCTTAGGCACTCCTTTTCCTTCAGGAAAAACCTCCGGCAATTACGCGGGATATTACCAAAAGATCATTCAGGGGGAACAGGAGGGTGCCGATTATATCAAAGAAAATTACGGAATCGACCCTTCGGCCGATTACTACGACTGTATCAACGCGCATC